>NZ_PIJF01000020.1:0-46482 GCF_002809985.1 Geobacillus sp. WSUCF-018B | reverse complement strand
GGAAGGCACGTGCTGAATCCCCATCGATGCCGAAAAGATATCGTCCTGACGATACGCTTCGATATGATCGAAATCCGTTTTTCCTGTGGCAAGCAAGCCGATCATCGAGCGAATGACGTCGCTATGGGAAATGTGCACTTCTCGACGAACCGTTGGAAGCCGAAGTGCGTTTACCCGTTTATCCAGTTTCGTTCGATGGAGTAAGTAGCCAACGAGAGCAAGCCCAGCACTTGGGGTAATCGCTTCATCTGTCAATACAAACCGAATCGGGAAATCTTTCATCACATTCACCTACTTGATGAAGAGTCGTCAACGTCGTTTTCCCTTATCGTATCAACGGTTTGCGACCATTGTAAAGATGTTTTGTCACGGATTCAGGAAATACATTTCTAAGACAGGACATATACAACTCTGGAATTGTTTGGTGGTAGGGGCAAAATGGTTTGAGTCTCTTCCTCAGGAATACCAACAAATTTTAATAGAGGAATCAACAAAGGCTGGGGATTTTACAACTAATAAGGTTCTAACAGGTCAAAAAGAACTAGAAGATAAAATGACAAGAGAAGGAGCTGTAATTAGAGAAGTGGATATTGCTCTGTTTAAAGAAAAAACAAAGATTGTTTACGATAAACTAGGATATCAGGATCTATTACAAGAGGTTAATAAAGTGTTAGGAGAATGAGTCAAGAATAAGAGGAATGGCGGCATGCTAGAGTAAGAAATGGTAGTACCTCTAGCATGTCTACTGATTAATTCTAAAAATTAGAAAGGGGATAGGAATGGAGAAAGTAATTATATTTATTGGCAAAATAGAAAAAATCCTTTCCACTTTATTGCTAGGATTGATTGTTTTGTTAGTATTTTTGTCATCGTTGCTTCGTTATCTTGGTTATCCCATCAATGGAGCCGATACAATAGCGGCTGCTTTATTTGTTTGGTTAATATATATAGGAGCTGATCAGGCTTTAAGAAATGATAGACATCTTGGAGTTGATTTTATTATAAAACGTTTGCCGCCTCGAATTAAATATTTTATTTCATTCATTATTTATTTAATCTTGTTGGCATTCTTGTTATTGGTTACGTATGTTGGAGTATTACTGACCGTGGAGAATAACGGTCGAATATTAGGGGATTTGCCCGTTAGTTATGCATTTGTTACGATGGCTGTTCCAATCGGTACGGCCTTAATGTGTCTTACTACGGTAACTAAAATATTTACTCTTATAAAAACCGGAATTAGGTGAAAAGTAGAGGGAGGGGAGTAGTTTGTTATTAGTAACATTAATATTTGCTATTCTACTGATATTAGGAGTTCCTGTCTCATTTACTCTCGGTATAGCTGGTCTAACGTACTTTTTTTACGACGTTAGCGTGCCCATACCGGTAGTTGTGCAACGAATGATAGCAGGTACTCAGTCTTATCCTCTTTTGGCAGTACCATTCTTTATATTAGCTGGTCATATTATGAATGCTGCAGGTATAACTGCCCGATTAATGAGATTAGCACAGGCTTTAACCGGACATCTCGTTGGTGGACTAGCGCACGTTTCAATTGTTTTGAGTATGCTCATGGGAGGAGTGTCCGGTTCGTCTAATGCTGATGCAGCCATGCAGGGTCGCATTCTGCTACCTGAAATGCGTAAAAGAGGGTATTCTAGTGGATTTTCGGCCGCAGTTATAGCTTGCGGTTCTTTAACTACAGCAATTATCCCTCCTAGTATTGGTTTGGTATTATATGGTTTCGTTGGTCAAGTATCTATCGGCAAATTACTTATTGCAGGTATTATTCCAGGAATTTTAATGGGAATAGTAATGATGATTGCAGCTTATATCTCTGCTAAGAGAAGAGGATATGACATTGACAGTAGTAGCAAAAAAGTGTCCTTTAAAGAACTAGTCATAGCGACCAGAGAAAGTTTCTGGGCTTTACTATTTCCTATTTTATTAGTGTTGACTATTAGATTAGGGATCTTTACTGCAACTGAGGCAGCAGCTTTTGCAGTCGTGTATGCCTTCTTGGTTGGTAAGTTTATATACTGTGAATTGAATTGGGAAAAGTTAAATCAGTGCTTAAAAGACTGTGTAGAAGATAATGCAGCAATCATGTTTATCATCTCCATGGCAGCAATTGTGAGTTATATTCTGGGCTATGAGCAGGTCCCAAGCAAATTGGCCAGTTTTATTGTCGAAATATCTGATAGTCCTTTTGTTATCATGACTACAATTATTATTTTCTTGTTTTTGGCAGGAATGGTAATGGAAGGAACAGTAAACATCTTACTCTTAACACCTATATTTTTACCGATCATAACACAAGCTGGATTTGATCCTGTGCATTTTGGAATTCTTATGGCAATCATGATTCAGATTGGGGGAGTTACTCCACCGGTGGGGGTGAATATGTATACTATTTGTTCATTGGGTAATGTCGCGGTTGAGGATTTTGTAAAGGAAAGTATTCCTTTTGTGATTGCTTTAATCATTCTAATGATTGTTTTAATAGTATTTCCTCAATTAAGTTTGTTTTTACCTAGATTTATAGAATGATACCAGTTTTAATAAGGTGGGGAAAATTGTATGGATATTGTCACCATTGGCGAATCGATGGCCGTATTTACACCAACAAGTGTCGGCTTGATGAGACAGGCGACCACCTTTACTATGCGGATTGGCGGAGCGGAATCCAATGTCGCTGTCGGCCTTGCTCGATTAGGCCATCGTGTAGGATGGATCAGCAAGGTCGGAAGCGATGAGTTTGGAAAGGCGATTTTGTCTTTCCTGCAAGGTGAAGGGGTGGATGTCAGCCGGGTAAAAATGGATGGGGAAGCGCCGACCGGCATTTACTTTAAGGAACAAAGACGTCCAAACGATACGCGGGTGTATTACTATCGCAAAGGATCAGCGGCGAGCAGGCTGACGCCTGCCGACTTGGATGAGAAATATATCGCAGAGGCAAAGTATTTGCATATTACGGGAATCACTCCGGCGTTAAGCGAGAATTGTCGTGAAACGATCTTTGCCGCCATGGCGATCGCTCGTCGTCACGGGGTGAAAATCGTTTTTGATCCGAATTTGCGGTTGAAACTATGGAATGAAGCGGATCGGGCCAAGGAAGTGATGCTTCGCATGGCAGCTGAATCAGATGTGGTTCTGCCCGGAGAAGCTGAGGCATCGTTTTTATTCGGAAAACAATCGGTTGAGGAATGGGGAAGACGGCTGCTTGGCATGGGCGCTTCGCTCGTTGTCATTAAACTAGGCGCAAATGGGGCGCATTATTTTACGAATGCGCATCATGAGTATGTTCCAGGGTTTCCTGTTGAAAGGGTAATCGACCCTGTCGGTGCTGGGGATGGGTTTGCCGCTGGGCTGCTATCCGGACTGCTTGAAGGACTTCGTTTAACAGAAGCGGTGCAGCGAGCGAATGCAGTTGGCGCGCTTGTGACAATGGTGGAGGGGGATGCTGATGGCATGCCGGAACGCGATGACGTCGAGCGCTTGATAAATCAGCAAGGGGAAGATGTTGCGCGGTAAAGGAGATGAATCTACATGAAGGCAGTCCAAATGATTCGAGAGATTGGCGTCATTCCAGTCGTCCGCGGTGCGACGGTTGATACTGTTCTTCCGCTGTCATTGGCTTTGCGGCAGGGAGGCATTCCAATCATGGAAATTACGATGGAAACAGCTGGGGCTTTGGCCGCGTTGGAAAAGGCTGCAAGGGAACTGAAAGATGTGTTGATCGGGGCGGGAACGGTGCTGGATGCTGAAACGGCGCGGCGGGCGATTGCAGCTGGAGCGCGGTTTATCGTTTCTCCCTCCCTTTCCATTGACGTGATTCAGGTGGCAAAACAAAATCGGGTTGTCAGTATTGCAGGAGGATTGACGCCGACCGAAATTGTGAATGCTTTTCAGCACGGGGCTGATATGGTGAAAGTATTTCCTGCCCATGTGTTTGGGCCAAACTATATTCGAAGCATAAAGGAGCCGCTCCCCCACATCCCCCTCATCGCAACTGGAGGAATCAATCTGAAAACGGCCGGAGAGTATATAAAAGCGGGAGTGGATGCCATCGGTGTCGGGAACTCGTTAGTGAAGGTTGAAGGGGCATTGGAAAACGATCAGTGGAAGATTATTGCCGAACGGGCAGCTCAATGGATCTCGATTGTGCACAAGGAGAGGGGAGAGAATGTGGAATGAATCGCTAAGAAATTTGACAGGAAATATGTTCTTTCCTACATTGGAAGAAAACACATGATCATGGATGTACTTTCTCACTGCCATACTAGTATATAAGAAAAGGGGAATCGCACGGTGATCTTTACTGCCCAACAAAGCCAACAAATTAAAAGTTCTGTCAGGGGTTCAGCGCGCGACCAGTTGTACGAGATGCTAAAGGAAAAGATTTTGCGCCTTGAGTTGGAACCAGGAACAAAAATTTCCGAAAAGGAAATTGCTGAGCAATTGCATATTAGCCGCACCCCGGTGCGGGAAGCATTTCTCAAACTGGCGCAAGAAGAATTGCTTGATATTATTCCGCAAAGCGGAACCATTGTTTCGCGCATCAACTTGGAACATGTGGAGGAAGGGCGCTTTATCCGCGAGGTTGTCGAGAAAGAAGTGGCCGTTTTAGCTTGTACGAAATTGCGTCAAGATCATCTATTTGAAATGGAGAAGAATATTGTGATGCAAGAGTTGTGTGCCGAAAAAGGAAATTTTCTTGAGTTGTTTGAGCTTGATGAAAAGTTCCATCAGCTCATTTACGATGGCTGCCGAATGTCGCGCTCGTGGAAAATGGTGCAAAGTTTAAACAGTCATTTCAATCGTTTGCGTGTACTGAGACTATCATCCGATCTTGATTGGGACATTATTATTTCCCATCACAAGCAAATTTATCGGTTAATTGCGAATAAAGAGGCAGAGAAAGTGCATCAGGTGATGGAAGAACATTTGCGGCTTGTCGAAATTGAAAAAGACGTACTAAAAAGGCAGTATCCTCATTATTTTGTATAAGTTGTTGGAAGTTTCGCTTTGCGGGAGGGAGACAGTGTGCAGCCGTTCATTCATGAAAATTTTTTGTTGCAAAACAAGCATGCCGAAGTGTTGTACCATGACTATGCGAAATCATTGCCGATTATTGATTATCACTGCCATTTGAGCGCAAAAGAGATTGCGGAAGACCGGCGGTTTCATGATATGACGGAGCTTTGGCTCGAGGGGGATCATTACAAATGGCGGGCGATGCGGGCGCTGGGAGTCGAAGAAAAATATATTACAGGAAACGCTTCCCCTGAGGAAAAGTTTCAAGCATGGGCGAAAACGGTGCCGTATTGCATCGGGAATCCACTCTATCATTGGACGCATTTAGAGTTAAAACGCTATTTTCAAGTGGATGCCCTTCTGAATGAGCGGACGTGGCGTGAAATTTGGGATCATTGCAATGATTTATTGAGACAGGAAGGATTCTCAGCCCGCTCTTTCATTGTCAAATCTAATGTGGAGTGGATTGGGACAACGGACGATCCGCTCGATGATTTAGCTGATCATCAAGCAATTGCCCAAGATCCATCATTTCTAGTAAAGATTGTTCCGTCTTTTCGTCCTGATGCAGTCATTGAAATCAACCGCCCTTCGTTTTTAGACTATGTGGGAAAGCTAGGGGAAGCAGCTGGCCTGCCGATTCATGATTACGATCAGCTGCTGCAAGCCATTGAAAGCCGAGTGCGTTATTTTCACGAGAAAGGATGCCGGATGGCTGATCACGGCTTAGAATCGATGCCGTATTCAGAATGCGGTTGGAAGGAAGCAAACGATATTTTTCAAAAACGAAAAAATGGATTTGTCCTCAGCCGTGAGGAGGAGGAAAAATATAAAACTTTCACTTTATGCTTCTTAGCCCGATTGTACCACTCGCTTGGTTGGGTGATGCAGCTGCACATCGGTTCGATTCGAAATACAAATGAAAAGATGTTTCAGCGTCTTGGTCCGAATACAGGATATGATTCGATTCATGACTTTTTCCTTGCCCAGCCGTTAAATGCCTTTCTTAATGAGCTAGAGTGTCGCGATCAACTGCCAAAAACGATTGTGTACACATTAAACCCTGCTTATAACTATATTGTCGCCTCAACGGTCGGCAATTTTCAATCAGAAGGGGTAAAAGGGAAAGTTCAATTTGGCGCAGCTTGGTGGTTCAATGATCATCAAGATGGCATCATCAGACACTTGACGGATCTTGCCAATGTCGGTGTGTTCAGCACGTTTGTCGGAATGTTGACCGATTCAAGGAGTTTTGTGTCTTATGTACGCCACGAGTATTTTCGCAGAATTGTATGCAATTTGATCGGTTCATGGATTGAAAAAGGAGAGGTGCCGCAAGACTATGATTTTTTAGGGAAAATCGTTCAAGATGTATGTTACTTCAACGCGAAACAATACTTTCAAGTCGGCGTGAGTGGGGGATGAGATCAGAATGAAAATGACGTTTCGCTGGTTCGGAAAGGAACATGATACTGTTTCATTAGATCATATTCGGCAAATTCCAGGAGTTGAAGGAATCGTTGGAGCTCTATATCATATTCCAGTCGGTGAAGTATGGCCGCTTGATGATATATTGGAACTCAAACGGCAGGTAAATGAAAAAGGATTTCATCTTGAAGTCATTGAGAGCGTCAACGTCCACGAAGATATTAAACTCGGTTTGCCCTCCCGAGATCGATATATTGAAAACTATAAACAGACGATTCGCAACTTGGCGAAAGCAGGAGTGAAAGTGATTTGTTACAACTTTATGCCGATTTTTGACTGGACCCGTTCCGATTTAGCCAAAAGGCGGCCTGATGGGTCGACGGTGCTCGCCTATGAGAAACAAAAGATTGAACAAATCGATCCGGAGGAAATGATCCGCCGCATTGAAAGCGGAGCGAACGGGTTTTTGCTTCCGGGATGGGAACCGGAACGTTTGAAAACAATCAAGCCTCTTTTTTCGCTATATAAAGGGGTAACCGAAGAGGATCTATTTGATCATTTGCGTTACTTTTTGGAACAAATCGTTCCAGTAGCGGAAGAGTGTGGCGTTCGGATGGCTCTCCATCCTGATGATCCGCCCTGGTCGGTGTTCGGATTGCCGCGGATTGCGACCAATAAGGAGAATTTGGATCGAATCGTTCATATGGTCAACAGCCCTGCGAACGGGTTGACATTATGCTCCGGGTCGCTTGGAGCCAATCCGGCCAACGATGTTCCAGACATCTTCCGCTATTTTTTAAAGCTGGAACGGGTGCCATTTGCCCATGTACGGAACGTCGAAATTCACGCGAATGGCGATTTTGAGGAAACCTCCCATCGCAGTTGCGATGGTTCGTTGAATATATGCGAGATTATGAAGACATTGCATGAAGCGAATTTTCAAGGATACATCCGACCGGATCATGGCCGGATGATTTGGGGGGAACGAGCTCGTCCTGGTTACGGATTATACGATCGGGCGCTTGGCATTATGTACTTGCTGGGCATTTGGGATAGTTTGGAGAATGAAAAAAAGAAGCAGGAAGGTGAGAAGACATGCTCCCGATCCATCCAAGTTTAAAAGGCAAGGTAGCGGTTGTAACGGGCGGGGGTGGGGTATTATGCAGCTGCATGGCGAAAGAACTGGCCCGCCAAGGAATGAAAGTGGCGATTTTAAACCGAACGCTCGAGAAAGCTGAAAGAATCAAGAATGAAATTGAAGAGCGAGGAGGTGAGGCGCTGGCCATTTCGTGCGATGTTCTGGATGTTGAACGCGTCAAACAGGCGGCAGAAATGGTAGCGGACGTTTACGGACCGTGCGATGTCCTGATTAATGGGGCAGGCGGAAACCATCCGCAAGGCATTACAACAAAGGAAATACTCGAATTGCACGATCTCGAGAGCCGGGATATTACCACGTTTTTCGATTTGACAACAGAAGGATTTTCTCACGTTTTTGACTTAAATATTCTCGGTACTATCATTCCAACGCAGCATTTTCTCAAACAGATGGTGGGCAGAGGGGGAACCATCATTAATATTTCCTCGATGAGCGCTCCGCGGCCGATGACGAAAGTGCCGGCGTACAGTGCGGCTAAAGCGGGAATTGAAAACTTCACGAAATGGTTGGCTGTGCATGTCGCCGAGATCGGGGTTCGCGTCAATGCGATTGCCCCGGGGTTCTTTTTGACGAAACAAAATGAACATCTTTTGAAACATCCTGACGGATCGTATACAGAGCGGACGAAAAAAATTTTGATGCATACACCAATGCGGCGGCTCGGCAAGCCGGAAGACTTGCTGGGGACGCTGCTTTGGCTTGTGGATGATCAAATGAGCGGATTTGTCACTGGAACGACTGTTCCTGTTGATGGCGGCTTTTTGGCTTATGCCGGAGTTTGAAGGGAGGGTAAACAAAGCCTCCCCTCTTTTTTTGACTTATGATATACTGGTAAAAAGCAAGAAAGGACGAAAAGGGTGGATGAATCATGCGCACCGGTTTGCTAGATGGAAAGTTGTATCGGGCTTGTGAATGGATTACAAGACTTGCATACATCAATCTATTATGGCTTGTCTTTACCGTCTTTGGCCTTGTCATTCTCGGCATTGCGCCGGCGACGGTGGCGCTGTTTACGATCGTAAGGAAGTGGCTTCTCTTTCACGATCACGATGTTCCAGTGCTGAAAACATTCGTTCGTACGTATAAAGGTGAATTTTGGCGGGCGAACCGGATTGGGCTTTTGTTGATGGCGGCAGCGTATATTTTCTATATCGATCTTTTATACCTCGCCCACGTGCCAATAGAATGGAGATTTCCGTTTTCTGTTGCTTTGCTGGTCATTTTCATTTTTTATACAGTGACGCTTTTATATGTATTTCCGATCTATGTGCATTACGAATTGCGCTTTTGGCAATATATCAAATATGCCTTTCTCATTGGAATGGCCAATCCACTCATGACGCTCGTGATGCTGATGAGTGTTGGGGTCTTGTTCGTCTTATTGATGTATATTCCAGGGCTGATCCCGTTTTTCAGCATCAGTTTGCTCGCCTTGGTGGTGATGAGCGGCGCATTGCGTGTATTTCGCAAAACAGAAGAAAGGCTGCAGGTCAGAAAACAAGAGGGATGATAGGAACGCCTGCCCTTAAGGGGACGTAGGAAAAGATTCATCAAGGCTTAAAAGATGCTTAAGCGGACTAAGGCGTTGTCAGCACAAGCGATTAAAAAGGCTGGTTTAAAAGGATGCTTGTCTTCTCGATGAAACACCGGATATAGAAGTGAATTCGTTCAATACGGCATATATTAGAAAGAGGATGCCTCGTTGTTGTTGAGACATCCTCTTCTTTGCTGGAGACACCTATGTGCTTTTGGCTGTCTATTTGTGGTCGATAATAGCCCAATATGCGGGTTTGACTTTGTAATCCGGTCCAAAAACGAACGGCGCATCTTTTCCTTTCCCTTTTTCCACTTTTGCGTACGGAGCGTTCGGGTCAACCACAACATTCCCGTTGGCGTCATAGTACACATCCGCACGGCTGTCGAGCCACGTATGGTTGTCGGCGATGCCCCAGAAGGTGACGTTGCTAATTTTATCGCTCAAATAATATGGTTGGAAGTTCGGTGATGTAACGGCAGCGAATATTTGTCTCAACAGTGAAAACGGACAGCACTCTTTTTACTGGATGATGATGTACGAACGATATACTTGAAAATTAAAAAATTCGGTATATAATTAGTTTGAATGCAAAACATACTTAGTTGCAATGTTTTTAGCCGTTATTTTCGAGAAGGAGAAACAAAATAAGATTTTAGAGTAGCGGAACGATATCTTCAGAGAGTCAGAACAAAGTAGTCTAAAATTAAAATCGTTGCTTACCACTTATTTTTCATGAATAAACATGGAGAAGTGGATTTCATAACAGCTGACGTAACAGGCGAGAGGAGCAGAATTATGGCAACTACTGTTCAAGATGTGATAGAGCGATTAACGGCATCGGTTGGAAAAATTCCAAATACCATGGATACTCTTCAGCATGGCGACCCTAACATGGAAGTGAAGGGGATTGCAACGAGCTTCATGCCTACATATCGTGTGATCCAACAAGCCGTCTCAATGGAGGCCAATCTGCTCATTACTCATGAAGGATTATTTTATAGCCATACTGACAACACCGAAATGATGCAAAAGGACTCGGTATATCAGGAAAAGATTCGCTTGATCCGCGAGTCGGGCATTGCAATCTACCGCTTTCATGATTATTGGCATCGACATCAACCGGATGGAATCATGGTCGGTTTCATTCGCGCTTTGGAATGGGAGTCATATGTTTCTAAATATTTGCCGACCGCTGCGATTGTAGCGATTCCCCGCATGACGGCAAAGGAAGTGGCTGAATATGCGAAGGAAATGTTGAGCATTCCCTTTGTACGTATCGCCGGAGATTTATCTGTACCATGCACCCGCATAGGGATATTGGTGGGGTACCGAGGCAGCGGAGCATTGTCGATTCCATTGTTTGAACAGGAACATCTCGATGCGATTATGTATGGAGAGGGGCCTGAATGGGAGACGCCCGAATATATTCGGGATGCCGTGTACCAAGGAAGACAAAAGGCGTTGATTGTACTGGGACATGCGGAAAGCGAAGAGCCAGGCATGAAGTATTTGGCCGAATGGCTAGGGGAGCAGTTTCCGGATATCCCCGTCCATTTTCTTCGAGAGCGACCGATTTTTCAGGTGATTTGAATAGGACTTCAAGGGAGGAAAAGAGGAGAATGAAAATCGGCTCTGGCGAAAAATTGCTCTTTATTGGTGATTCGATCACTGATTGCGGCCGCGCTCGGCCAGAGGGAGAAGGATCATTCGGAGCGTTGGGCACGGGATATGTCGCTTATGTGGATGGCCTCTTGCAAGCGGTTTACCCCGAACTAGGCATTCGCGTCGTCAATAAAGGGGTCAGCGGCAATACAGTGCGAGATTTGAAAGCAAGATGGAAACAAGATGTCATCGACCAAAAGCCAGACTGGGTATCGATTATGATCGGCATTAACGATGTTTGGCGGCAATATGATTTGCCGTTCATGAAAGAAAAACATGTATACTTGGATGAATATGAAGCGACGCTCCGCAGCCTTGTGCTCGAGACGAAGCCGCTTGTGAAAGGAATCATTTTGATGACACCGTTTTATATCGAAGGAAATGAACAGGATCCCATGCGCCGAACAATGGATCAATATGGCCGTGTTGTCAAGCAAATTGCGGAAGAAACAAACAGTTTATTCGTCGATACCCAAGCAGCTTTCAATGAAGTATTAAAGACGCTTTACCCGGCTGCGCTCGCTTGGGATCGGGTTCACCCGTCCGTTGTGGGACATATGATTTTGGCAAGAGCGTTTTTGAGGGAGATTGGGTTTGAGTGGGTTAGGTCTAGATAATAAATTAATCATACATACATCCTTAGAAAGGGGGACGAGTACAATTGTCCAAAATTAAAAATCCTATTTTAACCGGCTTCCATCCCGATCCATCCATTTGCCGGGCGGGAGACGACTATTACATTGCGGTTTCGACGTTTGAGTGGTTTCCGGGGGTGAGAATTTACCATTCGAAAGATTTAAAGAATTGGCGTTTGGTGGCGCGGCCATTGAATCGGTTAAGCCAATTGAATATGATCGGAAACCCGGATTCCGGGGGCGTTTGGGCGCCGCATTTGTCGTACAGCGACGGGAAGTTTTGGCTCATTTATACGGATGTGAAAGTTGTCGAAGGCCAGTGGAAGGATGGGCACAACTATCTTGTGACGTGCGACACGATCGATGGCGAGTGGTCGGATCCGATTTATTTAAATAGCTCTGGGTTTGACCCGTCTCTCTTTCACGATGAGGACGGAAGAAAATACTTGGTGAATATGTATTGGGATCACCGCGTCGGCCATCATCCGTTTTACGGGATTGTGCTTCAAGAATACAGTGTGGAACAGAAAAAATTGGTTGGTGAGCCGAAAATTATTTTCAAAGGAACGGACTTAAGAATTACAGAAGGGCCGCATTTGTATAAAATCAATGGTTATTATTATTTATTGACGGCGGAAGGGGGAACGCGATACAACCATGCGGCGACGATTGCCCGGTCGCGCTCTCTCTATGGCCCGTATGAGGTGCATCCCGACAATCCGCTGATTACGTCTTGGCCTTACCCGCGCAATCCGTTGCAAAAGGCTGGCCATGCGTCGATTGTCCATACTCATACGGACGAATGGTTTCTTGTTCATTTAACTGGTCGGCCGCTGCCAAGGGAGGGACAGCCGTTGCTGGAACATCGCGGCTATTGCCCGCTCGGACGTGAAACGGCGATTCAACGGCTTGAATGGAGAGACGGTTGGCCTTATATCGTGGGAGGAAATCAACCTTCGTTGGAAATCGATGGCCCGAACGTTGAGGAAGTTCCGTGGGAAAAAGACTACGATGAAAAAGATGATTTTGATGGTGATACATTAAACCACCATTTTCAAACATTGCGAATTCCGTTAGGAGATGACATTGCCACCTTAAAGGCTCGTCCGGGACATTTGCGGCTGTACGGAAGAGAGTCGCTTACTTCCCGGTTTACACAGGCGTTTGTCGCCAGACGATGGCAGCACTTTCATTTTGTTGCCGAGACGAAAGTGTCCTTTCGCCCCACAACCTTTCAGCAATCGGCTGGTCTAGTAAACTATTACAATACGCAAAACTGGACGACGCTTCAAATCACATGGCATGAGGAAAAAGGACGGATTCTTGAATTGATGACATGCGACCATCTCGTGGTTGATCAACCGTTGCGGGGACGGGAGATTGTCGTTCCTGATGACGTTGAGTATGTGTATTTACGGGTAACCGTGCAAGCGACAACATACAAATATTCTTATTCTTTCGATGGAATGGACTGGATCGATCTTCCCGTCATGTTCGAATCATATAAACTGTCGGACGACTATATCAAAAGCCGCGCTGCGTTTACTGGGGCGTTTGTGGGCATGCATTGCCGGGACGGTTCGGGGCAAAACAACTATGCAGATTTTGACTATTTTTTGTACAAAGAATTGTAGAATACTTTGTTTATATGATAGACAAACAAATGTGAAAGCGTTATAATAAAACCGAAGCAAGCCATTTTCGCTGATTGAACTTGATTCATGATGAAGGGGGACCTAGGCATGGCTTATTTTCCGAATATCGGCAAGATTGCGTATGAAGGGCCGGAGTCGCGCAATCCGTTGGCGTTTAAGTTTTATAATCCGGAAGAAAAAGTCGGCGACAAAACAATGGAGGAGCATTTGCGCTTTTCGGTCGCGTATTGGCATACGTTTACGGGGGATGGATCGGATCCGTTCGGCGTCGGCAATATGATTCGTCCGTGGGACAAATACAGCGGGATGGATTTGGCGAAGGCGCGCGTCGAGGCGGCGTTTGAGCTGTTTGAAAAGTTGAACGTTCCGTTTTTCTGCTTCCATGACGTCGACATTGCGCCAGAAGGGGAAACGCTCAGCGAGACGTATAAAAACTTGGATGAAATCGTTGATATGATTGAAGAGTACATGAAAACAAGCAAAACGAAGCTGCTGTGGAATACGGCGAACTTGTTCAGCCATCCACGCTTCGTTCACGGGGCGGCAACGTCATGCAATGCCGATGTATTCGCCTATGCGGCGGCGAAAGTGAAAAAAGGGCTCGAGATCGCCAAACGGCTCGGAGCGGAAAACTACGTGTTTTGGGGCGGCCGGGAAGGTTATGAGACGCTCTTGAATACGGACATGAAGCTGGAGCTTGACAACTTAGCCCGCTTCTTGCACATGGCGGTCGACTATGCGAAAGAAATCGGCTTTGACGGCCAGTTTTTGATCGAGCCGAAGCCGAAAGAGCCGACGAAGCATCAATACGATTTTGATGTGGCGACGGCGTTGGCGTTCTTGCAAACATACGGGCTCAAGGATCATTTCAAATTCAACATTGAAGCGAACCATGCGACATTGGCCGGGCATACGTTTGAGCATGAGTTGCGCGTCGCCCGCATTCATGGCATGTTGGGCTCGGTCGATGCGAACCAAGGCGATACGCTGCTCGGCTGGGATACGGACGAGTTCCCGACAGATTTGTATGCGACGACGCTGGCGATGTATGAAATTTTGCAAAACGGCGGCCTGGGGCGCGGCGGCTTGAACTTTGATGCGAAAGTGCGGAGAGGCTCGTTTGAACCGGAAGATTTGTTCTACGCCCATATCGCCGGGATGGACAGCTTTGCGATCGGGTTGAAAGTCGCGCACCGCTTGTTGGAAGACCGCGTGTTTGAACAGTTCATCGAAGAGCGGTACAAAAGCTATACGGAAGGCATTGGCCGCGAAATCGTCGACGGAACGGCCGATTTCAAAAAGCTTGAAGAATATGCGCTGCAGCTCGGTGAAATTCGCAATACGTCCGGCCGTCTTGAACGCTTGAAAACGCTGCTCAACCAATATTTGTTGGAAGTCAGCGTGCCGAGCGTATCCCGTTCGTGAAAGAGGGATGAACGTTGGCGTACGTCATTGGCGTTGATTTAGGAACGAGTGCCGTCAAAGTGCTGCTTGTCGACCAACACGGCGAGGTGAGAGGGGAATGGACCGAGTCCTATCCCCTCTACCAGCCGCATTCCGGCTATAGCGAGCAGCGCCCGGACGATTGGGTGGAGAAAACGATCATCGCGCTGCGCCGCGTGTGGGAGACGGCGGGCGTTTCCCCAGAATCGATCGTCGGCTTGAGTTTTTCCGGACAAATGCACGGGCTCGTGCTGCTTGATGGCGATGGGAATGTCGTGCGCAACGCGATTTTGTGGAATGATACGCGAACGACGGAAGAGTGTCGGGAAATTGAAGAGAAGGTCGGCCGCGACCAGCTGCTTTCCATTGCCAAAAATGAGGCGCTCGAAGGGTTTACGCTGCCAAAACTGTTGTGGGTGAAAAACCATGAACCCGAGCTGTACGAGCGGGCGCGGGTGTTTTTGTTGCCGAAAGATTATGTCCGCTTCCGCTTGACCGGGCACATGGCGATGGATGTATCGGATGCGGCGGGGACGCTGCTGTTGGATATCAAAACGAAAACGTGGAGCGAGGCGATCGCCCGTGCGGTCGGCGTCGATCTTTCGCTTTGTCCGCCGCTTGTCGAAGCGACGGCGTTCGTCGGGACGCTGCGCCCGGAGGTGGCCGAGCAGACGGGGCTGCCGGTATCGGTGAAAGTGTTTGCCGGCGGGGCCGACAACGCCTGCGGCGCGGTTGGCGCGGGCATTTTGGCAGAAGGCCGCATGATGTCAAGCATCGGCACGTCCGGCGTTGTGCTTGCCTATGAACAAAGCGGGGAAAAAGACTTCGCTGGACGAGTGCATTATTTCAACCATGCCGAGCCAAATGCTTACTATATCATGGGCGTGACGCTGGCGGCGGGCTACAGCTTTGACTGGTGGAAGCGGACGTTTGCGGAAGACGTGCCGTTTGCCGAGATCGTCCAGCGCGCTGCCGAGTCGCCGATCGGTGCGAACGGGTTGTTGTTTACGCCGTATTTGGTCGGCGAGCGGACGCCTTATGCGGACGCCGATATTCGCGGGTCGTTTATCGGCATCGACTCGCGGCAGACGAAATGGGATTTCGCCCGCGCGGTCATGGAAGGGATTACGTTCTCGCTCAACGAGTCGGTGGAGATCATCAAAGCGAGCGGCAAAACGATCGACTCGGTCGTCTCGATCGGCGGCGGGGCGAAAAGCGCCGAGTGGCTGCAAATCCAAGCCGATATTTTCGGCATCCCGGTGGAAAAACTGAAAAACGAACAAGGGCCGGGACTGGGCGCTGCGATGATCGCCGCGTGCGGCGTCGGCTGGTTCGATTCGCTCAAGCAATGCGCGGATGCGTTCAAACAAGTCGAATCCGTCGTCGAACCGCGGCCGGATGCGGTCGCCCGATACAAAGAGCTGTTTGCGATTTATCGCGATGTATATCCGCGTACGAAAGAACTGGCGAAACGGTTAAAGGCGTTTCGGCCGTGACTTCTCTCCCCCAAACCGGCTGGCGGATTGGGGGAGAAACCATTTTATTTTCCCAGCTGTTTTGTGCTTTGGTTCATCTGTGATTGTTTTGTGATCGCTTCGTCGATTAGTCGTTCGATTTCTTCACGTGTTTCAGCTCCGAAAATGTCATCTAACAGATGGGTCAATATATACAAATCGGTGATCGTATCTACTTTGTCCTGTATTTCTTTTGCCGCTGCTCCATACCGGGCTTTCATATATTTTTTGATGGCTTGTTGGCTTTCAAAAATTCTCCCTTTCAGCTCTGCTCTTTTTTCCAATTCCCGAAGTACTCTCACCATTTTGATCGCCTCCATTAGTCTTTCAACGTATTTCTCATCGATAAATTTGTCCGACACAGCAATAATCGTTGACAATAAGCGGAATTGTTTTTCTGGATCTGTAATCTTTTGGGCTAATTCTACTGCCTCAATTGCTCGTTCTGAACAGTCTACAGTACTTTTCATCAAGGGTAAAAAGATAAGATTCAACTCATCTCGTTCTGTTAGTTCCTCGTTGTTTTCGATTTTGGTTTTTAGTTGCTTCATTATTTGATCCCCGTCATAGTCTTTCATAAAGACAGCCTGTGTCTCGTTATTTCTTCGCCGTATCAGTTTTTTATCCCTTTGTAGGAGAATCAAAATGCTCCTATACGCAACGATGAAGGAATTTCTTGAGTAAAACGCGAAAGAGTTAAGAAACCGTAAACGAGGATAGGACAACCACTAATGCAGAAAGAGGGTATTGCCATGTTCTCTACACTTCCCATCCCGATCATTCAAGCGCCGATGGCAGGCGGAGTGTCGACGCCTGAACTGGCCGCGGCGGTGTCGAACGCCGGAGGGCTTGGGTTTTTGGCTGGCGGGTACAAGACAGCGGAGGCCATAAGGAAGGAAATTCACGAGCTGCGGACGTTGACGGATCGGCCGTTTGGGGTAAATGTGTTTGTGCCGGGGGACAAAACAGTGGATGAGGAGGCGGTCGAACGGTACCGTGTAGCACTGGCGGCGGAGGCGGAGCGGTTTGGGGCGTCAGTCGGCGAGCCGAAATGGGAGGACGACGACTGGGCGGCGAAGCTTGATGTGCTTCTTCAGGAGCGAGTGCCGGTTGTGAGCTTTACATTTGGTTGCCCGGACAAGGAAGTGATCGCTGCCTTGCAAAAGGCGGGATCGTTTGTGATCGTGACGGTCACGGCGGTGGAGGAAGCTGAAATGGCAGCCGAAGCTGGGGCGAATGCGCTTTGTGTGCAAGGGGAGGAAGCGGGCGGGCATCGGGCGTCGTTTGGCAACGATCCGGAACAAGATGAGGCGCTTGAGTTGTTTCCGCTGCTGGCCCGAGTGCGGGCGGCGGTCCGGGTTCCGCTCGCGGCGGCGGGCGGGATCATGGATGGGCGCGGCATTGCGGCGGCTCTTAAAGCCGGGGCGAGCGCGGTGCAGCTCGGGACGGCGTTTTTGCGCTGCCCGGAAAGCGGGGCGCACCCGCTTCATAAACAGGCGCTTGCCGATCCGCGGTTTGTGGAGACGGCCGTGACGAGGGCGTTTACCGGCCGGCCGGCGCGCGGGCTTGTGAACCGGTTTATGGCGGAGTATCGCGCCTTGGCGCCGGCGGCGTATCCGCATGTGCACCATATGACGAAGCCGCTGCGCGCCGCATCCGCCAAGGCGGGCGACCCGGAGGGAATGTCGCTTTGGGCCGGGACGGGATATCGGCTGGCGCGGGAGCTTCCGGCGGCGGAGCTTGTCGAAGAGCTGAAGAGGGAGCTCGAGGAAGCTTGGCGAGCATAGGAGTTTGGTTATGCGGATGGAAAGAAAACGCGTTCATTCTTCCGAAAAAATGTTGAATAAGGGGGAGAGAAAACCATGACCGCATCCCGCATCGTCTTTCCACCGCTCAGCTATGTCGGCTGGGGGGCGCTTGGCCAGTTAGTTCCAGAAGTAAAAAGGCTTGGAGGCACACACGTGTTGGTGATCACCGATCCAGCGCTTGAAAAAATTGGCCTCGTCGAGCAAGTGACGTCCCCGCTCCGGCAAGCAGGGTGCAACGTGCATGTATATACGGACGTCGTGCCGGAGCCGCCGCTTGAAACGGGGGAGAAGGCGGTGGCGTTTGTCCGCGGCGGAGAGTTTGATCTCGTCATCGGCGTCGGCGGCGGCAGCGCGATGGATTTGGCGAAACTGGCTGCTGTGTTGGCCGTGCACGAAGGTCCGGTTGCTGATTATTTAAACTTGACGGGGACGAGAACGCTTGAGAAAAAAGGATTGCCGAAAATATTGATTCCGACGACATCAGGCACCGGGTCGGAGGTGACGAACATCTCCGTCTTGTCGCTAGACACGACGAAAGATGTCGTGACGCATGACTATTTGTTGGCGGATGTGGCGATCGTCGACCCGCAGCTTACGGTTTCCGTCCCGCCGCGGGTGACGGCGGCGACTGGGATCGATGCGCTCACCCATGCGGTCGAGGCGTACGTGTCGGTCAATGCGAGCCCGACGTCGGACGGCTTGGCGCTTCAGGCGATGCGTCTCATTTCCCGCTCATTGCGCAAGGCGGTGGAAAATGGAGCGGACAAACAGGCGCGCATCGATATGGCGAACGGCAGCTATTTGGCCGGTTTGGCGTTTTTCAACGCCGGCGTGGCGGGTGTGCATGCGCTCGCGTATCCGCTCGGCGGGCAGTTTCATATCGCCCACGGCGAATCGAACGCCGTGCTCTTGCCGTATGTGACGGGCTACATTCGCCAAAGCTGCACGAAACGAATGGCGGACATGTTAAACGCCCTTGGCGGCAACTCAAGCTTTTTATCAGAGGAGGAGGCGTCGCGCCGTTGCGTCGAGGAGCTCGAGCGCCTCGTCGCCGATGTCGGCATCCCGAAGACGCTCGGCGGTTTTGGCATTCCGGAAAGTGCGTTAGAAAGCTTGACAAAAGACGCCATTCAGCAAAAACGGCTGCTCGCCCGCAGCCCGATGCCGCTTTTGGAAGCCGACATCCGCGCGATTTATCAAGCAGCGTTTGCCGGGACGATCATGGAACCGAACAACAAGTGAGAACACAAAAACAGGGGCTGCTTCAGGCTCCTGTTTTTTCTTTGGCTGTTGGAAATAGGGTCTCGCTCCTCAGGTTGGATCCCCCTTCCGCTCAAGGGGTGACGTTTTTCACGTTTTCTTGATGGTGAAGCAGGAATTTCCGCATCGTGGAGCGAACCCATATACATCAGCCGCCGAAATTCGACAAAAGACGATTCCAGTTCTTGTGGAGGAGGAGCATTCATGTTTACGACTGTCATTACGCCGCGCGTGTCGGAAACCGACGGCGTCGGCCATATTAACAATACGACCGTGCCCGTTTGGTTTGAAGCGGGGCGGCATGAAATTTTTAAACTATTTACGCCTGACTTGTCATTCAAACGTTGGCGGATGGTGATCATCCGCATGGAGGTTGACTACGTCAACCAACTGTATTATGGGCAAGATGTGACCGTGTATACCGGCATTGAGCGCATCGGCAACACAAGCCTCACGATTTATGAAGAAATCCACCAAAACGGGGTGGTGTGCGCCAAAGGACGGGCGGTGTATGTCAATTTCAATTTTGACACTGGGCGGCCTGAACCGATTCCGGATGACATTCGGGCGAAATTGCGCGAACATGTATGGCAGCCAAGAGAGTAGATGAAAGGAGGTGACAGTGTGAAGGAGCATCATCTTTGGGAGCAAGTGAAAACGAAGCTTGCGCAAAAGCTGCCCGGCCCGTCGTTTGACACGTGGTTTGCCTCGACGTCGGCGACGGTGGATGACGATTGGCTCATCATTGAATGCCTCAACGACATTCAATGTGAATGGCTGCAAACAAGATACGGCGAACTCATCAGTGAAACCGTCCGCGAAGTGTTCGGCCGCGAGATGCGCATCTTCGTCTCTGTCCACGGCGAGCGGCAGAAAATCGAAGAACGGCTCGAACAGCGATACGGCGCTCCGATGACCTTCCGTCAATACATCACCCGCCTTGAGCGGCAGATGGAGGAGCTGGAGCGGCGCATTGACCACTACGCGCGCATCATCGATGAACTGTTGGAATCCCGTCCGATTCACTGATCATCCCCTAATGAGCAACCTCCAATAAGAAGCGGCCTCCGCGCCATCAGCCGGGAGGCCGCTTCTTTATGTGATAAAAAGTTACATGGTTCCAACAAATACGTATATTACTCTGATTTTTCATGCGATTATTCATGTTTTTTGTTAAAAGTGTGTTATATAAACTTACATAAAAAATACATGCTTCATGTTTGACGTGATATGATGGGCACAACCAAGGCAAAGGGGGAATGTGAGGGTGATGCGAACAAGAACAATCGGATTATGGGAGTTGCTGGTGATGACGATCCGGCTTTGGCTGCATCGATGACAATAAGAAAGTGGAACAACGTATGAAGTATGGAGGGATGGCGACGTGAAACGAAAACTCGTGTTAATCGGCAACGGCATGGCGGGGGTTCGCTGCATCGAGGAGATTTTAAAACTTGACCGCGAGGCGTTTGAGATCACGATTTTTGGCAGCGAACCGCATCCGAATTATAACCGCATTTTGTTGTCGAAGGTGCTGCAAGGAGATACGCGCCTTGATGACATTACGTTGAACAGTTGGGAATGGTACGAACGAAACGGCATTCGGCTGTTTGCCGGCGAAACGGTGACGGAAGTCGACATCAAGCGGCGGCTTGTTCGGACCGACCGTGGGCGGGTAGTCGAATACGATGAATTGATTTTCGCGACAGGGTCGAATCCGTTTATCTTGCCGGTGCCGGGGGCGGATTTGCCCGGGGTGACGGCGTTTCGCGACATCCAAGATTGCGAGCGGATGATCGAATATGCGAAGACGTACAAAAAAGCGGCGGTCATTGGCGGCGGCTTGCTTGGCTTGGAGGCGGCGCGCGGCCTGCTTCACTTAGGAATGGATGTCGATGTCATCCATATTTTCGACTATTTGATGGAACGCCAGCTTGATCCGACCGCTTCCAAGCTGCTGCAGCGGGAGCTGGAGAAACAAGGAATGAACGTTTTGCTTCGCAAAGAGACGGCTGAATTGTTCGGCAACGGCCGTGTGGAAGGAGTGCGATTTAAGGACGGTACGTCCATTGCCGCCGACTTGGTGGTGATGGCGGTCGGCATTCGTCCGAATGTTGATTTAGCGCGGAGAAGCGGCATTGAGGTGAATCGAGGAATCGTTGTCAATGACTACTTGGAAACGAGCGTGCCGCACATTTACGCGGTCGGTGAATGCGCGGAACATCGCGGTGTTGTGTATGGACTCGTCGCTCCGCTTTATGAGCAGGGGAAAGTGCTGGCACAAGCGATTTGCGGCCGAAAAGGAAAGCCGTACGAAGGATCCGTCGTCTCGACCCAACTGAAAGTGTCAGGCGTCGATGTGTTCTCAGCCGGCGAGTTTATGGACGTTGAGGGCACGGAATCGATCAAGTTGTACGACGAAGCGCGCTCGGTGTACAAGAAAGTCGTCGTTCGCGAAGGGAAAATCGTTGGTGCAGTGCTGTTTGGCGATACGAGCGAAGGAAGAAAACTATTTGATATGATCCAGCGCGGCGATTCGCTTGAGGCGCTTTCTCTTTCGTTATTGGCGCCGGCTTCATCGGGAGGAAAAGGAAGCCTTGTGGCGGCGATGGCGGATACCGATGTCGTCTGTGGCTGCAACGGGGTGACAAAAGGCGCGATTTGTCAGGCGATTGCCGAACACGGGCTTAAGACGGTCGCCGAGGTGCGCGACTATACGAACGCGTCTCGCTCGTGCGGCGGATGCAAAGGGCTTGTCGCCGAGCTGCTTGAGCATATGCTTGGTGAAGAAGCGAACCGGTATGCGGTGAAAGAAACGATCTGCGGCTGCACGGACCTAAGCCGCGAGGAAGTGGTTGCAGCGATCAAAGAAAAGCGGCTGATGACGGTCAAAGAAGTGATGAGTGTATTGGGATGGAAAAACGAGGAAGGGTGTTCGAAATGCCGTCCGGCGCTCAATTATTACCTGGGCATGTTGTATCCGGGCGAGTACGATGAAGAAGCGGAATCGTTGTTTGTCAATGAGCGGCTGCACGCCAACATCCAGGCCGACGGCACGTACTCCGTTGTGCCGCGCATATATGGCGGGGTGACGACAGCCGAACAGCTGCGGAACATCGCCGATGTCGCGGAAAAATACAACGTGCCGATGATTAAGATCACCGGCGGGCAGCGCATCGACTTGCTTGGGGTGAAAAAAGAAGATTTGCCGCGCATTTGGGCCGATCTCGGCATGCCGTCCGGCTACGCCTACGCCAAGGCGCTTCGGACGGTGAAAACGTGCGTCGGCAAGCAGTTTTGCCGCTTTGGGACGCAAGATTCGACCGGGTTTGGCATTCGGATGGAACAAACATTTGAGCGGCTGAAAACGCCGCATAAAGTGAAAATGGCCGTCTCCGCCTGCCCGCGCAACTGTGCGGAATCGGGCATTAAAGATGTCGGCGTCGTCGGCGTCGAGGGCGGATGGGAGATTTATGTCGGCGGCAACGGCGGCACCCATTTGCGTGCAGCTGACTTGCTTTGCACGGTCAAGACGGAAGACGAAGTGATCGAGATGACCGGTGCTTTTTTGCAATATTACCGCGAGTCCGCGCATTATTTGGAACGGACGTCCAAATGGGTCGAGCGCGTCGGGCTTGAGCATATCCGCGAAGTGTTGTTCGATGTGGAAACGCGCCGCACGCTGCTTGAGCGGCTTCACAAAGCTCTTTCCGCGACAACAGATCCGTGGCGGGACATCGTCGAAAACGAGAGACTGCAGCAACTGTTGTTCCGCGATATCGGCGACAAAGAGCCGGTGCCGGTGGAATGAAGGGGGATGACGGCGGGCGGAAAAAGTTGATGTTCCGCCGCCTGGATTGATCATGGGTTAGGATCAATGCTGGAACGAAGAGAGGGAAATGATGGCCATCGTCCAGCCGGAAACGAGGTTTTCGTTTGCGGAGAGCGATTTTACGTTGTTCATGAAAGTTTGTAAAGGAATGGTCAAACAGGATCAGACATCGATGCAGGAGGAGGACGAAGAGAGGATGAAGGTGGAAGTGGGAACATTGGAACAGCTGCCGAAGCGGCTCGGAAAATGCGTGCGGGTTGGGAATCGTGAGCTGGCGTTGTTCCGGACGGGTGACGATCAAGTATTTGCCGTTGAAAACCGCTGTCCGCATCGAGGAGGCGATTTGTCACAAGGTATTGTGAGCGGCGAGTTTGTGTTTTGTCCGCTCCATGATTGGAAAATTTGCCTGAAAGACGGCCGGGTGCAGGCGCCGGATGAAGGGTGTGTCAAAACGTACCGCGCGGCGGTGAAAGACGGCTTGGTATATGTCGAGCTGTAGGAAGCGGGGGAATGGCGATGACGAACGAATTGCTGCGCTACTTTCGCGCCAAGGAAAAAGAACGGGCGTCAGAAACGGCTGCCGCGACGCAATGTCCGTTTTGCAGCGTCCAGTGCACGCTTCAGCTGGTGGAGGAGCGGATTGTAGAGCGGCGCCGCTACAAGGCGGTCCCGACCGACAACCCGACGTCCAACGGCCGCCTTTGTTTAAAGGGGATGAACGCCCACCAGCACGCTTTGCATCCCGAGCGGCTGTTGGTTCCGCTTGCCAAAGTGGACGGCCGGTTTGTGCGGGTCCGTTGGGAGGAGGCGCTTTCGCTGATCGCGGAACGAATCATCTCCATTCAGAAGGAAGATGGAGTCGATGCGTTTGCTGTTTACGGCGGCGGATCCTTGACGAACGAGGAGGCGTATTTGCTCGGGAAATTTGCCCGCGTGGCGCTCAAGACGCGGCACATCGACTACAACGGCCGTTTTTGCATGTCGGCGGCCGCGGCCGCGATGAACGACGCGTTTGGTCTTGACCGCGGGTTGACGAATCCGCTCTCCGACATTCCACTCGCCCAGACGATCATTTTGGCTGGGACCAATGTCGCCGAATGCCAGCCGACGTTGATGCCGTATTTTTATGAAGCGAAGAAGAACGGCGCTTTTATCATCGTGGTGGATCCGCGGGAAACGAAAACGGCGGCGTTGGCGGATCTGCACCTGCCGCTCAAGCCCGGAACGGATGCGGCGCTGGCCGTCGGCATCGGGAAAGTGCTGCTTGACGAAGGATATATCGATGAAGCGTTTGTGCGCGAGCGGACGGTTGGGTTTGCCGAATGGAAACAGCACATAGAAGCAGTGGAGATGGATGAGATCGTCCGGCTGACTGACGTGCCGGAAGAGAAGATTCGCTTGGCGGCGCGAAAGTACGGGGAGGCGGCCGATGCGATCGTGCTCACGGCGCGCGGCTTGGAGCAGCAGACGGACGGCTATGCGGCGGTCAGACAGTGGATCAACGTCGTGCTGGCAACCGGAAACATCGGCCGTCCTGGCTCTGGGTTTGGCTCGATCACCGGACAAGGGAACGGGCAGGGCGGGCGCGAGCATGGACAAAAAGCCGATCAGCTGCCGGGCTACCGAAGCATTGAGCATCCGCAACACCGGCGGTATATCGCAAGCGTATGGGGCGTTGCGCCGGATGAGCTGCCGCGAAAGGGGGTGTCAGCGTATGAAATGATGCAAAAGATCGATGCGGGCGAGATCACCGGGCTGTTGGTCATGGGGTCGAACCCCGTCGTCTCGAGCCCGAATGCGGCGTTTGTGGCCAAAGCGATGCAAAAACTGAAGTTTCTTGTCGTTGCGGATATGTTTTTGTCCGAAACAGCCGAGCTGGCCGATCTCGTGCTGCCTGTTTCGTCGTATTTGGAAGACGAAGGCACGGTGACGAACGTCGAAGGGCGGGTGTGCTTCCGATCGGCGGCTCGGAAGCGTCCTGGGGAGGTGAAACATGATTGGGAAATTTTATGCGCGATTGCGCACAAGCTTGGCAAGGGCCGCTTCTTCCCGTTCACGTCAGCCGAAGAGATTTTCAATGAACTGCGGTTGGCGAGCCGCGGCGGCAAAGCGGATTATTACGGTGTGACGTATGAGCGGCTTCGGCGCGAACGTGTCTACTGGCCTTGCCCCGATGCGCATCATCCTGGGACTCCTCGGTTGTTTACGGGACGGTTTGCTCATCCGGACGGCAAGGCTCGGTTTGCGGTTTTGCCGTTTCGGCCGGAGAAAGAGGAGACGGATGAATGGTATCCGCTTTATTTAACGACCGGACGGGTGCTTGCTCATTATTTGAGCGGAACGCAAACGCGGCGGAGCCCGGCGCTTTCGGCGCGGCAGCCGGAGGCGGTCGTGGAAATCCACCCGAGGACGGCCAAACGATACGGGATCGGCCCAGGGATGCTTGTGCGCATTGAAACGCGCCGCGGTGCGGCGGTCGTCCGCAGCCGATACAATGACCAAATTCGCGAGGATACGATTTTTGTCCCGTTCCACTGGAGCGGCCTTGGGCAAATCAACAACGTCACATCCGATGAGCTCGATCCGCATTGCCGCATGCCGGCGTTTAAGCGGTGCGCAGCTCGGGTGCGGCCAGTGGTCGATTTAGGGAGAAATTGACTTGTGTGGTTCATTTCGCCGGAAAAAGCGCTCTCTTTTCCGTCCGCGGCGGGGAATCATCCCCAGCGGGGCGCGCGGACCGAGACGCGCCATAAGAAAAAAAACTTCCCAGCAATACGGCGGGAAGTAGGTTGAGAAATCGCTTTCATTTCCATTTTAACATAACGAACATTCTGTGCCAAGGGGGAGTTGGGGGAAGATGGCGAGAAAATCGTTTTGGCGCGTCGGGCATGCGCCGACGCTATTGTCGTCGTTTCTCTATTTTGATATTAGTTTCATGATTTGGAACTTGCTTGGTGCGCTCGGGGTGTTTGTCGCTGAACAGTTTGCGCTCACGCCGGCGGAAAAAGGGATGATGGTCGCCATTCCGGTGTTGGGCGGGGCGCTGCTTCGCATTCCGATGGGGCTGCTCGCCGACCGCTGGGGCGGGAAGCGGGCTGGTCTGCTTGGCATGGCGGTGACGGCTATGCCGCTTGTGTGGGGCTGGCGGTTTGCAGATCAGATGACGGATGTGTATGCGCTCGGATTTTTATTAGGGGTGGGCGGAGCCAGCTTTGCCGTTGCGTTGCCGCTTGCGAGCCGCTGGTATCCGAAAGAATATCAAGGGCTGGCCATGGGGATCGCCGGGGCCGGCAACAGCGGGACGGTGCTGGCGACGCTGTTTGGTCCGCGCCTGGCGGAGATGTATGGTTGGAACGCGGTGTTCGGGTTGGCGCTCGTACCGCTTGTTGTCGTCTTCCTTTTGTTCGCTTGGCTAGCGCGTGAATGTCCGACAGCCGTCAAGCCCGTCTCCTTGCGTGAATACCGAGCCGTCCTCCGCCGCAAAGAATCATGGCTGTTTTGTTTCTTCTACAGCTTGTCATTCGGCGGATTTGTGGGGCTGACGGGTTACTTGGGCATTTTCTTCTTTGATGAATACGGCGTCAGCAAAGTCACGGCTGGCGATTTCGTCACCGCCGTCGTGTTTGCGGGCAGTTTCATCCGGCCGATTGGCGGCTATATCGCCGACCGGATCGGGGGAATGCGGCTTCTTTCCTTGTTGTTTGCCGCTGGGACTTTGTTGCTGGCTTGCATCGGTACATTGCCGTCTCTTTTCGTCCTGTTCGGATTGATGGTTGCTCTTTTCCTTTGTTTTGGCGCGGCGAACGGTGCGTTGTTCCAAGTTGTTCCGACGGGTTTCCGAAAGAGGTTGGCTTGTTGACGGGCATCATCGGCGCCGCTGGCGGACTGGGAGGGTTTTTGCTGCCGAACGTGCTCGGGGTGATGAAGCAGTGGACCGGTTCTTCGGCGTATGGGTTTTGGATGCTGGCCTTCGTTTTCATGGCCGCGGTGATGGCCGCTCGTCGCCTTCAAGGAACTACGGTTGCGGTCGAATCGTTCTCTCAAAAAGCAGCAGAATGAATAGGGTAACCCAAAGAGACGCTGCAAACTTTCAAAGGAAATCGTTTGATTGAACGAAAAAACTGGTGGAACACAGTCCTTTCTTTAGGTTGACAAAGAGGGGGGGTTCGCGGCGTTTCTTAAGTTTTTCCAGCCTTGGCGCTGATTTCGGAAGGATTTCTGTTGAAGAATGAGGGTGAAAAAAGGTGCCCGTGAAGAAATTCAGGGCACTTTCGCATGATCGTTTTATAATCGATTTTGCAAAAATCGAAGCAGCTCATCCGCTTGATTGCCGATGAGGGCGATCAGCTGTTCAAACATCGCATCGCGCTCGAGGTCAAGTTCAATGATGCGCTTGGCCAGTTCGAGGGCTTGTTTGTCCATGGCGGCGTCCTCCTTCGATCGTCTGGGCGGGGTGGAATCGTTCATATTCGCGGCGCAGTTCGGCCATTGTCCACTCTTCGAGACGCTCGCGGTCGGCGGCTAAGCCGAACTGCATCAGTCGTTCGATGTAAAACTGCTTTTTCTTCCGCACGGCGCTTCTCATCCATGTCCCCATTCGATTCCCTCCCTGTTTTTACCTTTACCATACTATCTTTTTCTTCAGTGTACAGCAAATGTGTTAAGTACATTTACAGGAAATTTAAAAAATATGTTAATTTTATTTACAAAAGTTAGCGGGCTAACATCATTTTTTGTATAATTACGTTAGAAAATACAACGAATTGAGGTGAGGAGTATGACAGATCATCCTCAAGAGGATCATTACAAATACAAAAAAGTCATTTCGATCGGTGTCGTCAGCGAACTGACCGGGCTGTCGCAGCGGCAAATTCGTTATTACGAGGAACGGAAGCTGGTGTTCCCTGACCGTTCCAAAGGAATTCGCAAATATTCGTTCGCCGATGTGGAGCAGTTGATGAAAATCGCCAATCAGCGCGAGGAAGGGGTATCGACGTGGGAAATCCGTCAGGAAATGACGAAAGAGCTGCGTGAGCGGATGTTGAAAGGGCAAATGAATGCGCATTTTCGGATGCGTTCCTAGAAGGCAGGTGAAAAATGGCTGTCACGCGCAAATCAGCGGCATTTCGCCAAAAAAGAAAGATGGCCTCGCAAGGTTTCTCTAATTGAAAAACGTCTGGGATCAGCAACTTTTTGTACTAAATCACCAGCCCTCTAGGGGTTCGGACAGATTCGAATTTTGGATGCATCTCCTGCTTGGAAGCAAAGCATGCGGAAAACCGCCTGGCCGTGTGCCAACAGGATGTAAACACAGTGGCGTTTGTCCAATCATAAGAGCATGGTTGTTTGGCGCGCATAGAGATTCGTGCGCGCTTTTTTGATAAAGCCTCGAGCAGGGGGCGAAATGGAACTGGACCTCAGTACGCGCGTCTCCCGACTGGTCATGCAGCGATTTTTTCTCCTTTTTTCTCCATTTATAATGGCGCTCGATCGATTCCATAATGTAAATGGATAGAACGAGCAGGGAAGGATGCCGCCAATGAGAAGCAAAGCGACGCAGTGGCTGTTGTCTGTATGGGGACTGATGGATCCGCTCTATTATGCATGTTCCCGCCTTGAGTATGCTGGTGGGAAAGAGAACGGCTGTCGTTCCATTTTCCGCGTCCGTTTGCTTCGATACAAGGGTGAAACCATTCACCTTTCGGACGGAACGACGATCGCGGCCAATGACTGGCTGTTGAAAATTCACCTTCATAATGTTCGTCTGCTTCGCGAACTGATGCAGTATCGAAGCGATATTCAAAAAGGACGTTATATTTTCGAACAAGTGAAAGCCGGTTTGCCGTATGTTGCCCATCATCTTTACCATCACAAACAGTCCTCCCGCATAAAAGGGATCATCGGCGTGACGATGTTAAATAAAGGTTGTGAGAGACTCGGATTTGATGCCATTGACATTGGCAATTCATTTTACCGTTGGTTTAAAATGGCATCCCATTGGCCGATGATGACAGTGGCCCAACACCGTCTCATGCCGCTTGTTCGCCCGCCGAAATATTTGTTGATGTCGAAGGAAAAGTTGTTTTCATTGTATGGTTACCATCTCATCCACTAACTCCCTCTTTCTTCTCTCCTCCATTTCACTATAATGGGCATCGAGGGAGGAGAGAAGACGATGACATTCTTTTTTGTTTTTCTTGCAATCTTGTCATTGCTTGCTTTTGTCATTCGCAAAGCCCACCGCAACACGTATGAAGCGGTTTTGCATAAAGTTCAGGTCGGCAGTCTGGACGGTGGGAACGGCGCCATCCGCATTTTGCAGCTGTCTGACCTTCATTTGGAAAAGCTGTCCATTTCCCCGGATGATGTGTATGAAAAGCTGAAAGAGGAAGCGATCGATTTGATCGCCTTAACGGGCGACTTTTTGGACCGTGAGGAAAGCATTGTCAAACTCGGTCCGTATTTGACGGCGTTGAAACAGTTGAATCCGACATATGGCATGTACGCCGTGTTTGGCAACCACGATTACGTGCTGCAAGGCGAGTCGTTCGAGCGCCTGAAAGCGACGCTTGAGGCGCACGGCTGCGTCGTCTTGCAAAACGAGACGAAAACGATCACCGTCAACGGTCAAACCGTCAATATCATCGGCATCGATGACTTTTACACGGGGCGCAGCGACATCGAAAAGGCGTATGCGGGCGTCAAAGACGGCCTTAACCTCGTGTTGACGCACGATCCAGACATCGTGCCGCATATGAAAGACTATCATTTTGACTACTTGTTGTCCGGCCATTTCCACGGCGGACAAATTCATTGGCCAAAGCCGTACCATTTGGCGAAAATGAGCAAAACGCTCACCGAGCGGAACATGATCAAAGGTTATCATGAATGGGAGGGAAAACCGTTTTATATCAACGAAGGGCTTGGGCAAACCGGGGTGAACATTCGAATCGGCTCGAAGCCGGAAGTGACGCTCCACTTGTTGGCGCTCTCGTCCCAAAAAGAAGCAGTGAAAGCTGTCTAATAGGCAGCTTTTTTATTTTTGGAGCAGGAAAGCGGTTTCATTCGTGTATGTCCTCTTGCACTTTTTTCGCAGCTGTTTCCGTGTTGTTGGATGAAGATTCGCAGCGGATTGCATAGACAGAGGAAACCATCGTCATACTTTTTAAAGAAAGGAGTGAATGGCCAATGGAACCGTCGTGGAAAGCTCTCTTGCCATTTTTAGTTGTCATCCCGATTTCGATTTGGACGAAGCAAGTCATCCCCGGGCTGTTTGTCGGGCTGTTGGTTGGCAGTTATTTGATGACCCCGTCCTTGCTTGGCGGGTTGCGGACGATGCTTCATTACGTTGTTGACAACTTAATGCAGACGAACAACATTCGCATCATCATGTTCTTGTATGTGTTCGCCGGTCTTGTGAGCATGATCAAATACACCGGCGGAATCAAAGGGTTCGTCCATCTCGTCAGCAAAAAAGTGAAGTCGGCGAAAACCGCCATGTTCTTGACGTGGATATCGACGATGGTGACATTCAGCGACCCCGATTTTCGCATCGTCACCGTCGCGCCGATCATGAAGGCGCTGCGCAAACGGCTCGGGCTGTCGTCCCAGCAAATCGGCTTTGCCATTGAGGTGACATCCAACCCGGTTGTCGCGCTCATCCCAATTGCCACTGCCTTTGTCGGCTATATGGTGTCGGTCATCGATAAGGCGCTTGATACGGCCGGCATCGGCGCGGAGCCGTACATCGTGTACGTCCGAAGCATTCCGTTTAACTTTTTCTCGTATGCCATTATTGCCGTCGGGCTCTACTACAGTTTTTTTGTCTATTCGCGCCAAAAACAAGCAGCAGTAAGCGAAAAGCGGAAAGAGGCGCCGATTCGAAGCTGGAACGAGCGGTTGGCGCTCGAAATGGCGGAAGAACAGCGGCCGGCTGACAATGAGCCCAATGAAGCGCAAGGGGAAGAAGGGGACGCGATGCAGACATGCCCGCGCGCCTATCAGAAAGAAACGCCGGTGAAACCGTGGAATTTGATCGTTCCACTTTCAGTCGTTCTTGTTTTGACGCTGTTTTTAAGCTGGTGGGACGGCCATCGCGGAGCGCGGACGTTTTGGGATGCTTTTTTGCGGAGCGATGCGCTCGGCGCGATGTTGGAGGCACTGTTGTTTACCGTCATCGTGACGGTGGTGTTTTTCCTTTGGCAGCGATTCAAATTGAACGATTTGTTGACCCATTTTGTCAAAGGCGGCAATGAGCTGATGTCGGTCATTGTCATGTTGGCGCTCATTTGGGCGCTGTCGGCGGTGGCGGAAGACTTAGGGTTTTCCCAATACATTACGAGCCATGTGCAACAATGGATTCCGCCGTTTTTTGTCGCCCCGATTTTGTTTTTGCTTGGCGCCGTCATTTCCTACTTCATCGGCTCGTCATGGGGGACGTGGGGGATGTTGATGCCGCTTGGTGTGACGCTCGCGAGCCAGTCGGGAACGAACATTTTGCCGGTCATCGGCGCGGTGTTTGCGAGTGGGACGTTCGGGGCGTTTGCGTCGCCGCTTAGCGACAATACGGTGACGCTTTGCACTATTTTGGATTTGCCGGTGATGGAATACGCGCGAACGAAGCTGATTCCGTCGTTGATCGCCGCCGGCATCGCCGCCGTTTTGTTCGGCGCGACATCGTTTCTTTTGCATTAACGCCGTTATCGTCCTCTTTCGTCTTCCGTGATACACTAAAAGAAAAAAGAAAGGGGAACGCTGATGGGAGAGGCGGAACGGCGGCTTGAGGAGCTCGGCCAATGGCGGGAGGAAGATCCGAAAGAACGGCTCGAGCAGCTGAATGAGCGGCTCGCGGTGGAGGATGCGTATTATCAGGCCGCAGAAGATGAGCGGGCGCGCGAACGGTATTACCGCCGTCTGCCGCTTGAGGGGGACGGATTGATGTTGTTTGTCCGCTATCACGAACTGGTGGCGCGCACCCATAAGCGGCGGCTGCCGTATTTTTTCAGCAAGGACGAATATTTGTACACATGGGTCGACTTGCAGCCGGACGGAACGGTGCGAAGCTTGTACTCCGGCGAGCGAAAAGACCCGAAGATGTTGATCGTCCAAGATGTCCAAACGATGAAACGGCGCTACGATGAATTTCGCCAGCTGTTGAAAAAAATGAAGCATGGGCTCGGCGATGTGCACGAGCGGGTGAAAACGATCGAGCAGCAATGGAAATTCAATGCCGAACATGTCGTGCCGCAGTCTTGGTTTGGCGCCCGCGAACCGATGAAAGGCGATTTGCATCATTTATTCGTTTGCCAGCCGGAGTGCAATACGATGCGGTCGAATTTTCCGTACGCGGATTTCCCGTTTTACAATCCGGAAGATCCCGACGAGCAAATCCAAAACCGTTGCGGAGTCGTTCATAATGGCTATTTCGAGCCGGAATACGGCAAAGGGACGGCGGCAAGGGCGATGTTGTACTTTCTGCTTCGCTACCCAAAGGCGATCGCAAAGTCGTTTCGGCGCAAAATCGATATTCCGCTCCTTGTCCGTTGGCACGAACAATTTCCACCGACGGTGTATGAACATCATCGCAACAGCGCGATTTTTTTCATCCAAGGCAACCGCAACCCGTTCATTGATTTTCCTGAACTGGCAGGGCGGATGGTGTTTCCGTTTGAAGGGGCGCTGTGAAATGAGGTGAAAGGCGGGTGCCTGCCTTTTGTCCCGGGTGTCAAGGAATAAGAAAGATGAGCGGAAAAGCTGTCTCCGAAAAATGATCGTTCATTTCGGAAGACAGCTTTTTTGTTGCTAGGCAAAGCGTGAGAGGGGTTAAGCGGAAATCGTTTGTTCATCGGCCTGGCGATCTGCTTGTTTGCGGAAGTATGTTGCGACCATCGGACCGGAAATATTGTGCCAGACGCTGAAAATGGCGCTCGGAACAGCGGCGAGCGGCGAAAAATGGGCGGTCGCTAAGGCCGCACCAAGCCCGGAGTTTTGCATGCCAACTTCGATGGAAATCGCCTTTTGTTTTGGCGGTGACAGGCGAAACAGTTTGGCAAACCAATATCCAAGCAGCAAGCCCAATCCGTTATGAACAACGACAATAAGAAAAATAAGCAGTCCGCTTTTGGCAATGGCCGCTTGGTTTTGTCCGACGACGGCGGCGACAATGGCCACGATGGCGATGACCGAAACGAGCGGCAGCGCCGGGATGCACGCTTTGACTTGCTTTTGGAACAGAGCCTGGGCGATGAGTCCTAAAAGGATCGGAATCAGGACGACTTTGACGATCGACCAAAACAAAGCTGCGGCCGATACGGACAGCCATTTTCCCGCTAAAAGCAAGATGAGCGAAGGCGTCAAAATCGGCGCTAAAATCGTCGAAACAGACGTGACGGCGACCGACAGAGCCGTATCTCCTTTCGCCAAATACGTCATGACGTTGGACGCCGTTCCGCCCGGACAGCAGCCGACTAAAATAATGCCGAGCGCCACTTCGCGCGAAACCGGCAGAAAGTAAGCGAGCAAAAACGCGACAAGCGGCATGATCAGAAACTGGGCAACGACGCCGATCAACACATCAAGCGGACGCTTGAACACCTCTTTAAAATCGTTCGCTGACAGCGTCAATCCCATGCCAAACATCACGATGCCTAGAAGCGGCACGATATACGGAGCGATCCACGTAAATGCGCTGGGAGCGAAAAAGGCGAGCGCTCCAAACAGAAGCACCCAGATCGCAAACGTATTGCCGACAAAGTTGCTTATTCTTCCTAGTGTATTCACTGTACTCACTCCTTGAACAAAGATGGGAAAGATATACAAGAAATTATATACATTTTTTTGAAAAGTTCAACTAATGAATCGCCAAATTTTGAAGAAATGTTGACAATATAGACAAACGGATTCCTGACGATGATCGGAATCCGTTTTTTCATTTTCCGACGAAAGACTTTCGCTTCCATGGTTGTAGGATAGCCAAAAAATAAGCGGGGATACAATGGGCAAACTTTCGTTTCAACGGGCTCTGGAGGACAAAAGATCAGGCCGCTCTTTGTTTTGGCTGTTGGGTGTTGTTGCCTCAATGATGGCCGAAACACCGGGGGTAGAAAGCTTTTTTCGTTCAACCGTTGAAACTCAAGGGAAGACCGTGAGTGTGGAGGATAAACTTTTGACAATACCTAAAAATTGAGGATAGCGAAAAGGCGGCTTTGGATCAAGGTTCGCACAGTTGTGTAAAAACAAAGCAGCAAAAAACGACGTTGTGGTCCTGTCATCCAAGTTTACTGGGTTGGCGATGGAATTTTACGCAATAATTGAACTTGACCCGGCTTTGGCCCGCTCTTTTCCTCACTCTTTTCCTCATTCTTTTCGTTTTTGGATGGGACGGATGTAACTCTCTAATTCGTGGGCAAGATGCTGGATGCAATCATTTCCCCGGAACTTGGCATCCTCGACAAGGTACACCGTGAAATCTTCCGCTTCTTTATTGGTCATCGTGAACTCATATCCATTCAAATCAAGGAACGTGACGAATACGGTTAAAGCCGTCCGCTTATTGCCGTTGTGGAAAATATGACCTGTCGCGATGGAATGGTAATAGCAGCAAGCCTTTTCAATAATCGAAGGGAACTGTTCCTCCCCGAACAATTTCGTTTTCGGTCTTTCCAACATCCACGCGAATTTATCGGGGAATTGGATCCCCGCTTGTTCTGCGTCGTCGTACATTTCCATGACCGTGTAATGGATAAATAGGATTTCTTCCGCTGTCAAATAATAAACCATGTTTTCCTCCAGCTGCTCCTTTATCTATATTTCAAGTTGCGCAGCGCTTCGTCATATTTGGAGATCGCGCGGTTCATCGCCATCGCGACTTCAGGACGGACTCCTTTTGGAATTCGGTTTGCGCGTTTCATCACGATTTCCCCTCGTTCCTTGTCGTAATATATTTCGATTTCATCGCCTTTATTTAGGTTTAGCATCGTGGCTAAATCTTTCGGGATGCTAACGGACAAACTATTCCCGACTTGGCTAATCCGACGTGTATACGTTTTGTCTTTCTTGCTTCCCAACATTTCCGCGTCCATTTCTTTTTCATCTCCTTTCCATATAATGGGCAAAAAGGACGTTTTTATCCATAAAATTATTACTGTATAAACAATTATAACAATAATCTTCCGAAAAGCAATACGGAATAATAAAAAAGGGCTTTTTGTCTTTCAACGAGAAAAACGCATGCCGCATTTCTAGAATCGATGTCGTTAGGAGGGAAAGAGGAGTGCCGCATAAAGTGAGCTTGTACGGATATGCCGTCTGTGTGTTATGCCATGCCGGACATAGTGAGGTCGGAAGCGTCAAGCAGTGGAACATGAAACAGCCGCGTCACGGAACGGATCAACGACGGCTATCTTTATTATTGCTTGGGGGGGATTTAGTTGGTTTATCAAATATCTTTGTCTTGCAGAAGGAATGAGGGATATTCATTGTTGCGACGGACCATCCGTTTATTATCTTGCGCGTGAAGCCAATCCACATAAGCTTGGAAGCGGAACGGTGAGATGAACGAGGATGGCTTGCTGGCTGTGGGCAGGCGCGCCCAAGAATCTCCTGCCGCTAAGTGTTTGCGCAGTCGGGGGATCATTCCATTGAGGGTAGGTTCTTTTTCACTATTCAATGGATATACATGACGCTGTTTTTGTCGTTTCTTGTTTCAAAGAATGACGAAAACGAAAAGAAGGAAACGATATTCATCAAAATTTGTTTGTAGTTAGGACGAACGGACTATTTACATGGAATGAAAAAAACGGTAAAAATAGAAGTGAGGACAGTAGTTTAGAAAAAAGAGAAAATTCTGTTTATCAAGGGGACAGCATTATGGTTTACGATGGAATCATTTTGTCGTTGTTGATCGGCTGGTTTCGCGGCGGAAGCCTGAAAGGGTTGGCCAACATGAAATTGCGCGGCGGTTGGTTGTTTCCGCTCTTGTTGGCGGTGCAGTTTATCGTCTTTTTCCTTCAAGAACGCATCGAGTGGATCGCCAAAATGAGCAACGTTATTTTTCTTCTCGTCTATATCACAGGACTCGCATTTCTGTGGCTCAACCGCCATCAGCCGGGGTTTCCGGTCATCTTCGCCGGCGTCTTGCTTAACTTTATCGTCATGGCCGTAAACGGCGGACGGATGCCGGTATCGATCGAAGCCGCCCAATTTCTCGGCCGCGAATACATCGAAGCGTTAAAAGCCGGTCTGTACGGCAAGCACCAGGCGATCACATCGGATACGCTTCTGCCGTTTCTTGGCGACATCATCCCGCTGTCTCCGCCGTACCCGCGCCAACAAGTCATCAGCATCGGCGACGTTGTGATGAACGTAGGGGCGTTCTTGTTCATCCAGCATCTGATGCTCAGTGCACCGCGCCATGGGGCAGACGATGCTGAGAAAGAAACAACGGCCGCTCCTGCGAATCAATAAAAATAAGGGGAGGAATTTATTTATGAAATTAAAACAAACTCTTATTAACCTGCTGATTATTGGTTCTGTTATTGTTGCTTTGACATCTGGTATGAAGCTCGTATAAGGATTAAATTTTTGGGGTGAATTGGTTGAAAGTGATAAGGGGGGCTAAATTGCCTCTCTTGGCTTTTTATTTAATTAATGAGAGTGATTGTGAATGGACGATCGTAAATTTACCAGTACCAAATTTTATGTTTTAGGAGTTTCCTTGTTTGGACTTTTTGTCTATTTTTTTCATTTTTCTGTCTCATTCCCTTCCCTGCGAGATTGGGTTTTAATTTATGTATTAACGGCTTCTGTTCTCATAGTAAATCGATTTTTGATTTATCTCCCGCCAAAAGGGAATTCTATTTCTATGGATTCGTCTATTTATTTAGCTTGTTTATTTGTTTTTGACTTGCATATCACACTGCTTGTGTTAGGAATATTTAGTTTGATATACGCTTTGTATAAAAGAAGCATTGAATTATGGAAGCATTTATTTAATTTTTCTATGTATTCTTTGATGCTTGTAAGTGCATATTACGTTTTCCTTGTATCTGGTGGGATGATTGGAGTTGTAAATACTACCAATATCTTCCCTTATATAATCGCTTTGTTTGTTTATTTTTTAGTAAATATCGTGGTACTGTCTTGCTATTTTATTGTTTCCTCACAACGCTTGTTTAACGGTGTTCTTAATTTTGGACTGTTGAAAGAAGTAGGAATGACCTATTGTATCACTTTAATTCTTTCACTTGCTTTGTCAGTTTTGTTGCAAGAGACAAAATATTTCGGTCTCTTCTTATTTACAATTTTGATTTTATTTCTGTCCATGGCTTTCCGGAAGCTTCTTCATTTATACCAAGAGACGTCTAACCAAGTGAATCGAGATCACTTGACTGGTCTATACAACCACGGCTTTTTCAAGGAAACGTTGAAAGAACAGTTTGCCGATTGCAAGAAGTTGAAGAAGCCGTTGACGCTCGCGTTTTTGGACTTGGACGATTTTAAAAAATACAACGACCGGAACGGCCACTTGCAAGGGGACAAGCTGCTGGCGTTTTTCGGTGCGCGGTTGAAAAAAGAAGTGGAAGGAACCAATTTCACCGTTGCCCGCTACGGTGGGGAAGAGTTTGCCATTTTAATGCCCAACACGACGAAAGAAGACGCGTACGCGTTTTTAAACCGGTTGCGCAAAGAAGTGAACGATACATATTTTGACGGCGTCGAGCACATTCCGTACCGCTGCCTGTCGTTTTCGTGCGGCATTGCCGAGATGGAAAAGGATATGCATGAAAGCGATGAGCTCATCCACCGCGCCGATCAGGCGCTTTATTACGCCAAGGCGCAAGGGAAAAACAACGTTCAGTTGTATGATAAACATAATATGTGCTTGGATGAAATTAAGTTTAAACAAGACTTGGAAGCGCTCGAGCAGCAAGTGAAGTTTTTTCTTTCAAAAGACGTCTATACATACCGCCATAGCAAACGAGTGTTTAAATATGCGTTGGAGTTTGGCAGTCGTCTTGATGAGTTGACCGACCATGAACGGCAGACGCTCATTTTAGGGGCGCTCATCCATGACATTGGCAAAATTGAAGTGCCACGCGATATTTTAAATAAGCGGGGAAAGTTGGAGAAGCATGAATGGGAGATCATTAAAAAGCACGTAACGTGGGGACGCGAGATTGTGGCGGCGGAGAAGCGGTTTGATGATTTGCTTCCGCTTGTCGAGCTGCATCACGAACGATATGATGGAAAAGGGTATCCGTACGGGCTGAAGGGGGAAGAAATCCCGAAATTGGCCCGCATTTTGTGTATTATCGACTCATTTGACGCCATGACGACCGAGCGGCCGTACCAGCCGACGAAAACGTTTGAAGAGGCGCTTGAGGAAATCGAGCGTTGCGCTGGGACGCAGTTTGATCCCGTGTATGCGGCGAAGTTTATCGCGTTTGTGCGCGAGCATTATTTGCCGCTTGCCGAGATGGAGCAATTGAATTAAGGGAAAAAGGCACTTGCCGATGGCAAGTGTTTTTATTTTGGTTTTGAATGTTTTTGAATGGTTTTTCTTATTTATTGAATGATATTGATAGAAAATGAATGTTTTTGATTGATTTTTTCGTTGTCTTGGGATATGATAGAGTTGTAAGCGATATCCCCGGTGATCGGAGGTGGGAGTGTGCTAACCGAAGAACGCCACCGCCTCATTTTGGAACTTTTGGCGCAAAAAGGAGTTGTCAAGCTGCAAGAGTTCGTAGAGGCGACCGGTTCGTCCGAGTCGACGATTCGCCGCGATTTGACGCAGCTTGAAAAAGAAAAACAGCTGCGCCGCGTGCATGGCGGAGCGGCGTTGTTGCAGCAAAAACGTGAAGAGTTAAGCGTGTCGGAAAAATCGCTGAAATATATCGAAGAAAAGCGGCGGATCGCCGCCTATGCGGCCAGCTTGGTGCAAAAAGGAAACTGCATCTATTTGGACGCGGGAACGACAACGTGGGAAATGATTCCGCACTTGGCTGACAAAGAAGTCACCGTGGTGACGAACGGCGTGATGCATGTCGAGCGGCTGCTTGAGCATAACGTCACGACGTATTTGGTCGGCGGCATGATCAAGCCGAAAACGAAGGCGTTGATCGGGCGCGGCGCCATCGAGTCGCTGCGGCAGTACCGCTTCGACCAATGTTTCATCGGCGCGAACGGTGTTCATTACGACTATGGTTATACGACGCCGGACCCGGAAGAGGCACTGGTGAAATATACGGCGATGCAGCTGGCGCAGCGTGCGTATGTGCTTGCAGACCATTCGAAGTTGAATGAAAGCGCGTTCGCAAAAATTGCGGATTTGCATGAAGCGGTGTTGATCACCGATGAATTGGATGAAGAGTGGAACGATTTGTATCGAACAAAAACAACAGTAGAGGTTGTGGCTCCATGATTTACACATGTACGTTGAATCCATCTGTTGATTATATCGTTCATCTCGATGAGCTTCATGTTGGCGAACTGAATCGTTCGGTGAAAACGTTCACATTTCCGGGCGGGAAAGGGATCAACGTGTCGCGTGTGTTGAAGCGCTTGGGTGTTGACAGCACGGCGCTTGGGTTCATCGGCGGATTTACCGGCGGGTACATTGAAAGCGAACTTCGGAAAGAAGGCATTGCCTGCGATTTTGTTCATGTCCCAGGGCAAACGCGCATTAACGTCAAACTGAAAGCGGGGCGGGAGACGGAAATTAACGGTGAAGGCCCGATGATTGCCGATGACGATGCCGCGCAATTGATCGCGAAAGTCGGAGCGCTTTCAGCTGGCGATGTGCTTGTTCTCGCTGGAAGCGCGCCGACGTCGCTGTCGGCGGACATGTACGAGCGATTGGCGGCTGAGTCGGTGAAGCGGCGCGTTCGCCTTGTTGTTGACACGAGCGGTCCGGCGCTCGAGAGGCTGCTTGCGTGCCGCCCGTTTTTGGCTAAGCCGAACCATCATGAGCTGGCCGAACTGTTTGGTGTTGCGATGGTGACAAGAGAAGACATCGTGTTGTATGGCCGACGACTGGTGGAAAAGGGAGTGGAACACCTCATTGTGTCAATGGGCGGCGACGGGGCGTTTTACTTCAACGAGGAAACGGCGCTGTTTGCCGAAGCGCCGAAAGGCGCAGTGAAAAATTCGGTCGGGGCGGGCGATTCGATGGTCGCTGGATTTTTGGCTGCCCAAGCGAACGGGAAATCGATTGAGGAAGCATTCGCTTACAGTGTCGCCGCTGGAAGCGCGACCGCGTTTTCGGAAGATTTGTGTACGAAAGAGGAAGTGGAAGCGCTCGTCGACCGCGTCCATATCGTGCATTTATAAATTGAAAATAAAGGGGGATTGGGCCAATGAAGATTACAGATTTGTTGACAAAAGAAACGATGATTCTCGCGCTTCAAGCGAAGACAAAGGGCGAAGTCATTGATGAACTGGCTGAAAAGCTTGCCGAAGCGGGAGCGGTCAGCGATGTGGAGGCGTTCAAACGAGCGATTTGGGCGCGCGAACAACAAAGCACGACCGGCGTTGGAGATGGCGTTGCCATTCCGCACGCCAAAACGGCGGCGGTCAAGCGCCCAGCGGTGGCGTTCGGCCGTTCAGCGGAAGGCATTGATTATGAGTCGCTCGATGGCAAGCCAAGCCATTTGTTTTTCATGATCGCCGCACCAGAAGGCGGGGAACAGACGCACCTTGAGGCGCTTGCCCGCTTGTCGTCGATGTTGATGGATGCATCGTTCCGTGCTCAGCTTGAAACCGCTTCAAGCGAAGAGGAGATTGTCCGTTTGTTTGCTGAGAAAGAAAGCGAGCAAGAAGCTCCTCGGCAAGCCGCACGGGCAGAGAACGGGAGGAAAGTGCTGGCGGTGACCGCTTGTCCGACCGGAATCGCTCATACGTATATGGCCGCTGATGCACTGAAAGCGAAAGCAGCGGAAATGGGGGTGGCGATCAAAGTCGAGACAAACGGCTCCGATGGAGTGAAAAACGAGCTGACGGCGAAGGAGATTGAAGAAGCAACGGCGATCATTGTCGCAGCCGATAAACAAGTCGACATGGACCGTTTTGACGGGAAACCTGTCATCCAAGTGCCGGTCGCCCGTGCGATCCGCGAGCCGGAGAAGCTCATCGAGCAGGCGCTGCGCCAAGATGCACCGATTTATCGGGCGAGCAGCACGGCGCGAGGCAGCGCGGGAGCGGCGAAGCCGCGCACCGGTTTTTACAAGCATTTGATGAACGGTGTATCGAATATGCTTCCGTTTGTCGTTGGCGGCGGGATTTTGATTGCCCTTTCCTTCACGTTCGGCATTAAAGCGTTTGACCCGAACGATCCGTCGTATCATCCGTTTGCCAAACTGTTAATGGACATTGGCGGCGGCAATGCGTTCGCGTTGATGGTCCCTGTGCTGGCCGCATTCATCGCCATGAGCATTGCCGATCGACCAGGGTTTGCGCCGGGGATGGTCGGCGGCTTTCTGGCGGCGAACGGCGGAGCTGGGTTTTTGGGGGGATTGATCGCCGGTTTTTTGGCCGGGTATTTGGTTGTCGGGCTGCGCAACCTGTTCAGCCGTTTGCCGCAGTCGCTTGAGGGGATTAAACCGGTGTTGCTCTATCCGGTATTCGGCATTTTTCTCACCGGCGTCATCATGATGTATGTGGTCATTGATCCGGTGAAAGCGTTGAATGAAGGGTTGAAACATTGGCTTTCCGGCATGGGAACCGCGAACTTAGTGCTGCTTGGTGCGGTGTTGGGCGGCATGATGGCGGTTGATATGGGCGGACCGATCAACAAGGCGGCGTATACGTTTGGGCTGGCCATGATTGAAGCGGGCAACTTTGCGCCGCATGCGGCGATTATGGCTGGCGGGATGGTGCCGCCGCTCGGCTTGGCGCTGGCGACGACGTTCTTTAAGAAAAAGTTTACGAAAGCCGAGCGTGAAGCTGGAAAAACGTGCTATGTCATGGGCGCTTCGTTCATCACGGAAGGGGCGATACCGTTTGCGGCGGCTGATCCGGTGCGGGTTATTCCATCGATTATCGTCGGCTCGGCTGTAGCCGGAGCGTTGACGATGTGGTTCCATATCGGGCTGCCGGCGCCGCACGGCGGAATTTTCGTCATCCCGATCGTCAAAGGCAGCGCATGGCTTTATATCCTTGCCATTTTGATCGGCTCCGTCGTGACGGCGCTGATGGTCGGGCTGTGGAAAAAAGAAGTGAAAGAATAAGAGACAAGGCGTTCCGCGGGCAGCGGAACGCTTTTTGTCCGTTGGAGCGGCGGGCTTTATGGCTCGTTTCCCCCCGATTCCGCACGCCTGAACCCCCCGCTTGCGGCTAGTTGGGCGGCATCGATCACCTCGCCGAGCTTCAAGCAAAGCAAGCGCTCCTCTTCCAATCCGCGCCGCCGCCATTCAGCCCATAGGCGGTCAAGCGCTTCTTTCGGCGTATCGTCGGCCAAGCGGAACGCCCCGTAATGCATCGGGACAAACAGGCGAGCGCGGCAGTCCAAAAACGCCTGCACGGCTTCTTCCGGGGTCGTGTGCTGCGGCCCCATGAACCATTCCGGTTCATAGGCGCCGATCGGCAAGAGCGCATAGTCGATGGAAAAGCGGTCGCCGATGTCGCGAAAGCCTCGGAAGTAGCCGCTGTCGCCGGCGAAGTAAATGGTGGGGGCGCCGTTTGATGTGATCACCCATCCGCCCCAATGCGACGTGTTCGTGTCCCACAGCGTCCGCCGTGTCCAATGTTGGGCTGGAACGAATGTGAGCGTCACGCCGCGGAATTCAGCCGTGCGCCACCACGACAGCTCAGTGACATGGCGGAAGCCGCGGCGGCGGAGCAGACGGCCGAGCCCCTCGGGCACGAACACGTGCGGGTCGCCCGGCAAGCGGCGGAGGCTGCCGATATGCAAGTGGTCATAGTGGCCATGGGAGATGAGCACAACGTCCACAGGCGGCATGTCCTCAAGCGCGATGCCCGGAGCTGACAAGCGTTTGGCCGTGCCCATCCGCTGCGCCCAAACCGGGTCGGTGACGATCGTAACGCCGGCCAACTGCATGATAAAGGTCGAGTGGCCAACCCAGCAAAGCTGCGGCCGTCCGCCGGGCTTGTGAAGCCGGTCGGATTGCGGCGGCTCCATGCGGGGTACAACGTATGACAAATCTTTTTGTTTTTGTTTCCGCTCCCGTTGCCAGCGGCGAAAATCAGCCCATGTTTTGTGCGTCGAGACGTTGTCGAGATTCGTGTATCGTTTCGGCACGGCAGTTTCACCCCAATGGACTTTGCTAGGAGACTCCCGTTTCCATGCAGGGATGGCAGGTGGGAGGCCGTTCCATGTGCTATAATTAAATGGTAGCAAATTTTGCGTTGTTCTACAAAATATTTGTTCAGGAGGTGAAAGACTTGCTTCAATCTTTTTCGCTTCGCACGACAAAGCGCGATGAAATGGTGGAGATTACGTCATTTGTCGAAGAAACGGTGCGCCAGTCCGGGGTAGAAGAGGGGGTGGCGATCGTTTATTGCCCGCACACGACAGCCGGCATCACGATTAACGAAAACGCGGATCCTGACGTGAAGCGCGATATGATGCGCCGCTTTGATGAAACGTACCCGTGGGAGCATCCGCTTGACCGCCATATGGAGGGAAACACGGCCGCTCATATGAAAGCGAGCACGGTCGGCGCGTCGCAACATGTTATCATTCATGAAGGCCGGCTGTTGCTTGGCCGTTGGCAAGGCATCTATTTTTGTGAATACGACGGGCCGCGCCAGCGGACGTTTTACGTGAAAGTGCTGAAAGGGTAGTAACCATAATTATATTATGTAAACAAAATGGCAGGAAAAAGCAATGGCAACACAGCGGCCGCAACGGTCTGGCCAGAATAAAGAGAAGGGAACGAAAAACCCGGGCCAACGTGTACCCGGGTTTTTCGAATGTCGAAAAAATCAAGCTGTTGAGAACAAGAAATATCTGCATCCTTACGCCGTCGTCGTTAAGATCAGCGGCCCGTTTTTCGTAATGGCGATCGTATGTTCATATTGCGCCGAATACGAGCCGTCAATGGTGCGCGCCGTCCAGCCGTTTGCGTCCATTTTGCTTTGCCATGCCCCCATGTTCACCATCGGCTCGATCGTAATGACCATCCCTTCCTTTAAGCGCATCCCTTTTCCTTTTTCGCCAAAATGGGGAACGTACGGCTCTTCGTGAATCGTCGGCCCGATGCCATGCCCGGTGAAATCGCGGACGACGGAAAACCCGTGCGATTCGACGTACGTTTGAATGGCATGGCCGATATCGCCGATCCGGTTGCCGACGACCGCCTGTTCGATGCCTTTGTATAGCGACTGTTCCGTGACATGGAGCAGCTTTTGCACATCTTCACTTACATCACCGACCGCGTACGTCCAAGCCGAATCAGCGAGCGCCCCACGCCAGTTGACCACGAAATCGATTGTGACGATGTCGCCCTCTTTCAACGGCTCGTTGCGCGGAAACCCGTGGCAAATTTCATCGTTAATGGAAGCGCATGTCGCATACGGATAACCGCGGTAGCCTTTTTGTTCCGGTTTGGCGCCGTATTTGGCCAAAAACGTTTCAACGAACCGGTCGATCTCCATCGTCGTGACCCCCGGTTTGATGCGCTTGGCGATTTCTTGATGGCAGGCGGCCAAGAGTTTCCCCGCCTCACGCATCAACTGAATTTCTCGTTCCGTTTTGACGTGAATCATGCAACTGTCTCCTTTTCCTTCGGTATGTTTCCATCCTATAGTATTGTAACAAAAACGCCAGTGGTGATAAACTGTCGGGAACATAGGACAAAGAAAAAGGACACCCGAACAGGCATCCTTTGTTTCGCTGGTTATCGTCTTCCCCCAGTTTGGCCGCGGCGTTTACAAGACGGCAAACAACTGCTTTTCTTTATCGGAAATCGTGGATGGGGATGGGGACGGAGCGAGCGGCAAATAAATCGATACCGTCGTTCCTTTATGTATTTCGCTTTCAATTCGAATTGTTCCGTTCATTGATTCGACAATGCGATAGACGACCATCATGCCAAGCCCGGTGCCTTTGACTCCTTTTGTCGTAAAGTACGGCTCCCCAAGCCGATCAAGCTGTTCTTTCGTCATGCCGATGCCGGTATCGGCAATGCGGATGAGCACGCGCCCGTTATCGAGCGAAGCGTATACCCACAGCGTGCCGCCGTTCGGCATCGCTTCAATGGCGTTTTTCATGATATTGAGCAAACATTGGCGGAACTTTTCCCGTTCTCCCATTACGGAAAACGGGGCGAGCGATGCCTGAATGTCGACGCAGCTCATATTGGCGAGCGGACGGATGATGTCGATGGCCCGCTCCACTTCCAGTTTGACGTTCAGCTTTTCCGGCATCTCCGGGGCCGGCTTGGCGAATGTCAAGTAATCGGTGATGATCGCTTCCGCCCGGTCGAGCTCCTCCAACGCAATGCGGGCGTACTGGCGGCGCTTTTCAGCGGCAAGCGGCTGCTCTTCAATCAGCTGGATAAACCCGCGCGCCGCTGTCAAGGGGTTGCGGATTTCATGAGAGATGGAGGCGGCCAAATGGGTGACCGCTTCCATTTTTTCGGCACGGATGATCCGTTTGCGCAACGCCATGTCATGGTACACCATCTCGCGGGCGGCGCAAACGATGAGCATGCTTGCCGGTTGTACGAGCAAAAATGTAAGTGAAAGAAGAAGCGGGGGCGGGTTGTTGACGATCCACTCTACCATGGCGATCGTCAATAGGCCGGATGCAAAGCTGAGCAGCGTCGCCAGCAGCACGCGCTGTTTGGACGGCAGCGAGGCAAAGCGTTTTGTCCATAAACTACTGACCGCAGCGATGGCAATGGAAACAACGACAGTGATCAAAACACCGGCTCCGCCGAACAATGAGCGATAGACGATCGTCACGAGCACCAACAAGGCGGCCGGACCAACCCCGCCGTATAGGCTGCCGAGCCAAAGCGGAATTTGCCACAAGTCGAACATAAAATCGTTTTCCGCGCCGACCGGAAGAGTGATGCATAGGACGATTACAAGGGCGTAACAAGCGGTCGGCAAATACAGGCGGAGGCGCTTTGGCCCTTTTTCTTGCTCCGTCCATAGCGGGACAAGAAACACCGGCAGGAGAATAAAAAACAAGTTCAGCAAAAAGTCTTTTAAAATACTAAGCATCGCGGCACCTTCTTTCCCATCGTCAGCTGCATAACCAGAATTTCTACAAAAACTGCGAATATATTACATTGTAACCGGAACATCACGGGTCTGTTAAGGTGAAATTGATAGTCTTTTTTTGCTATAAATCTCGTTTTTTCGACAAACATAGGCAAAAAGAACTGTTTTGTTCTTAGTCAAGAATCCTCTTTTGTTTTTTGAATTATTCTATAATATTTTAATTGGTAACTATTCAGCCACATCATAAAGTGAGCTGAATATTTTCTTCTTTCCTTGTCTATGATGTGAATATTGATAGACAAGGAGGTGAATCGCATGTTGA
>NZ_PIJF01000019.1:0-48313 GCF_002809985.1 Geobacillus sp. WSUCF-018B | reverse complement strand
CAAATTCGGGAGTGTGGTATGCTTGTTCATAGAGAGCACCTCCTGGGTTTGTTTGTGTCGCTACTCACATTCTACAGGAAAGGTGCTCTTTTTTCTATACCCTTTGGATTTTATTGGATAATCAACACGCCTGAGTTAAGGCGATTCATCTCCCACTTACTCCGCTTCGCTTCGTTGAAGTGGGAGTCTTCTCGCCTAATTAAGATAAAACAAAAAAAGAAGCGGCTTCTGCTAACGGGTTCGGTTCAGAAGTACAAAATCAAAAAAAACAGTACAAATAACAGCGTAATTAGCACAAAATTCGAACTAAATTTAACAAGGTAAAAAGCACATTAAAACGCTTGGGTTTATTCCAAGCGTTTTAAACTAAAATTATATTGACTTGTTAAATCAAGACTGTTACTAAAAGGTTACTACCGTACTTCAATTACAAAGGCATAACTTGAATCTCCCTTTTCCCATCTTGCTGAAACATCATACACATAAACACCTTTTTCTTTTGGTAATAGTATCACATTATCATTTCACCAAAAGATGTACTTGACTTTTAAAGACAAACATGATAGCAATGTTGCTCAAAGAGACGTGTGGTATAAAAAGGAAAAATGCTGTTTTGATTTTCTTTATCATAATCGTCTTTCTTTGTCAAGTACACTTTGTGGTGAAGAGCCTGTTTTTATATTTGTAAGCCATCTATTTACTACTAATGTATTTTCTTTAGGCTCGTCTTTGAATTCTATTTTCAATTGGGAATTTGGTGGTACAACCACAGGTTTTAGTTCTTGATTTTTAATGAGTTCTGGCGGAGAACTTGTATCAGCACAAACAGAATTAAGTAATCCATTCCAACAATACGAACCTTGTGTCACTTCTACCTTTTTTTCTCCAACAGTTATGGTTGGTAAAGGTGGTTTAGCACTAAATAGTCCAATAACAAAATAACCACCAATGCCTAACACAATTAATACTAATAATGGAATTAAAAACTTTTTCATACACTTCCCTCCTCGTGGGTTAATTTTCCCTTTGCTAATTTTCTAAGTAATCTATATATTTAGTTTAACATAAAATACTAAAATCCTTAAAAAGGATTTCGTCAAAAAATATTGATATTTCAACAAAAATAAAAAACCAAATCGTATGGTGATTTGGTCTTATAAAATATCAAATCCCTTTCAATTATGGTTATTGCATATAAATTATTTCTTTTAAATCAAATCGTTTTTTTGCAATGCCTAATCGTTGAGCAGGTGTTCCTACTGTCTCTTTTGTTTTGTATGCTAAACAAAAATTGTAGTAAGTCCGAAGTATGGTAAGAGCCATTTGAGCATACTTTGGGTTAAAGTTTGAATAGATATAGCTTTTTCCGTCACCACGAGCTGTTGTCAATGGTCTTTCTAAAATAGATAGCCGTCTTCGAATGTGCTGGATAAAGGTATTCGTGGCGTTGTCATTCACATTTAAAACAAGATTGGCAATGTCCTTCGGTTCGAATGATGAAAGATTGGTTGTACAATCAACCCATCGAAATCCTCTGTCAATTGTCGCAAGCGGATGTTCAATCGGATTATCAGCGTATTCATAATGACTGCTGCCATCTGAAATGACTTTTTTATGAAATTGGTGTGTATGAAATAATTCTTCCAGTTTTAGAAAAGCCAATTTTCGCAAAGACTTTGTATCATAACCAGAGTTAATTCCCCAGTTGATTAAATCCACTCTTGCTTGAACAAATTCCTCACGAGCTTGTTTCCGAGATTTTGTTTTATCCGTTTGACAAAGAAAATGGTGGGCATCAGATAAGCGAATTTCTTTGGCAAATACACGATAAAGGGAAGTCATCAATGAATTTATGTCCAATTAGCATCAATTTTAACACATATTTGGAATACTGTCTGTTGGTCAGCAGTCACTTGCTAATTAAGATGCTAATTATAATGCGATTAATGGTCATAAATTAAATAAAACATTGATATATCAAGAAACAAAAGGGAGTCCATTTCATATGCGAATTGGACTCCCTTTTGTATTACTTTTTTTAATTTTGTACTCAACAACCGAACCCGTTAGGCTTCTGCGCCGCTTCCTTTGTTTACGCTGATGGCGATTTATGCTTTTTTCCCTTTAAGAAAAACGCCATCATTAACGCCAATACCGTCAAGCCGGTGGCGACGAAAAAGGCGTCGTTAATCCCTTCGACAGTCGATCTCTGCTGCACGAGCCCATACAGCAGCTGCACCACCGCTTCATCGCTCGGAATCGCCTGCTTCAGCTGGCCGACAAGGCTCATGAAAAACGGATTGTTTTCCGTCATCTCATTTCGGTACATGTCCGCATGGAATTTGGCCCGGTTGGACATGATCGTCACCAAGAACGCCGTTCCGAGCGAAGCGGCCACTTGGCGGATCGTATTGGACATCGCCGTGCCGTGGCTGTACAAATGGCGCGGCAAGGCGTTCAATCCTTCCGTCATAATCGGCATTCCGAGCATCGACATGCCGAACATGCGGAAAATATAAAGCCAAATTAACTGGCTGTACGGTGTATCCATCGTCAGCTTGCTGAATTCCCACGTCGTGACCGCGGTGATGATCAAGCCGACGATCGCCATCGCCCGCGCGCCGATGCGGTCAAACACCCAGCCGGAAATCGGCGACATGATCGCCATGACAATCGCTCCCGGTAGCAACAGCAAACCGGCATCAAGCGGCGTAAAGCCGCGCAAGTTTTGCAAATACACCGGCAGCAACACCATCGCTGCAAACATCGCCATATTGATGACCGATCCGATGACGGTCGCCAACGTAAACACTGGGTAGCGGAACACACGGAAATTGAGCACCGGATGCTCCGAGCGGAGCGAACGCCATGTGAACATGATCAAGAACAAGACGCCGATGATAAGCGACACAACGACTTCCGTCTCGCCCCATCCTTTGCTGCCGGCTTCGCTGAAGCCATACAGAACGCCGCCAAACCCGATCGTGGAGTAGACCGCCCCTTGCACGTCCAGCACCGGATTGCCCTTGCGCGGCGTATGTTTCAGCCAGGCGGAGGCAAGCACAATGTCTACAATCGCGATCGGCAAAACGACGTAAAACAACAGCCGCCATGTATAATGTTCGACAAGCCATCCGGATAACGTCGGCCCGATCGCCGGCGCGAACATCATGGCGATTCCGACCGTCCCCATGGCCACTCCGCGGCGTTCCGGCGGGAAAATCGACAGCATAATGACCATCATCAGCTGCATGATGATGCCCGCCCCGACCGCCTGCGTCAGCCGCCCTGCGAGCATGACGGCAAAGGTTGGAGCGATCGAGCAAACAAACGCGCCGATGGCGAAAAACGACATGCCAGACAAAAACAGCCGTTTCGCTGGAAACTTCGCGATTAAAAACGGGCTGATCGGGATGAGCACCCCGTTGACGAGCATATATCCTGTCACGAGCCATTGAATCGTCGACGTTTCCACGTTGAAATCTTGCATCATATGGGGCAAGGCGACGTTGATCAATGTTTGGTTCAAGATGGCGACAAACGCGCCCAGCATGACCGTCGCCACAACTTTTCCGCGGCTGCCGATATCCCCGAGGCCGCCTTGCCCGGCTGGAGCGGCCGGGCGCCCATCCGTTTCTGCCGCTGGCTCTGCTTTCGTTTCCGCTAACGGTTGAGCGTTGGCTTTCGCCGCTTCATCCGCCGCCTTCCCTGCAGCTGAAGCCGGTTTGCGGCGGCGCAGCGCGATGTTGACCGCCGCCAAAACCAAAACGGCAAACACAATATAACCAATGACAAATGTTGTCATGTCCCATCACCTACTTATGGATGCGGACGGTGACGTTCATGCCCGGCACAAGTCCGGCTCCGCTGTAATTGTCAATGGAAATCGTGACCGGAATCACTTGGGTCACTTTCGTGTAGTTGCCGGTCGCATTGGAGCTCGGCAGCAGGCTGAACGTATTCGCTGTCGCATTGCCAATCTTTTCGACTTTGCCGCTGAATTTGCGGTCCGGATACGCATCGACATAAATATCGACGTCTTGCCCGACTTTCACGTCTTCAATATCGGTCTCTTCAATGTTCGCCGTCACCCACAAATCGTTCAAATCAAACCCTCGGGCAAGCGGCGTCCCCGCGGCGACAAACGAGTCTTTGACCGCGTTTTGCTGCACGATGGTCATCCGATGAGGCACTGTCACCGGCACCGTCGTTTTGCCGTCAAACACCTCACCGATTTCTTCCCCGGCTGAGAACGTTTTTCCCGTGTCGCCCCGCCAGGATGTCAGTTTTCCGGACAGCGGCGCCGCAACCGAGATGACCTGGCCGTCGATGCGGGCGTTGTCTGTTTTAATGTAATTCGTCGCTTCGTTCACATAGTAGTAAGCGGCAAAGCCGCCGCCGACAAGCAAAATGAGCACAATGATGTTCAGCGCCACCAATCGTTTCACGTTCACTGTCTATTCCTCCCCGAGTAAAATCGCTTTAATTTTTTCATGAAGATGCAAAAACTGTTCAATCTCCTCTGGAGAGACGAGTTCTTGAATGCGGCGAAGCCGCCGGCGCAGCACCGACTGCTCGCCAAACGCTTCCGACACTGTCTCTTTTCCTTTTTCCGTCAAACTCAAAATGACCGCGCGCCGATCTTGCTTCGACGGCTCGCGGACAACAAGGCCGGCGCCGACGAGCCGATCGACCGTGCCGCTGACGTTGCTGTTGCTTAAATTTAATTTTTCCGCCAAGTCATTCAGGCGAATATGTTCTGTTTTCAACAGCGTATACAAGACGATCAGCTGCACCTCCGTCACTCCGACGCGAGCCGCGTCCTCGCGGATGAGGCGGTAAAGCGCCTTTTGCGTCCGGAAGACGGCGTACATGATGTCCCGGCTGATTCCTTCCATTCATCCCCCCTCCTTGCTTCATCTTTCTTGTTGGAATAGTTTCAATACGAATTATTTCTGCGCGAAATATGATTATAACATGAAAACGAGGAAAATCAACTATATTGTTTCATTGTCTTGGCAAAAACATACGCAACGAAAAAGAGTCCAACCGGATGTTTTGCATCCAGTTGGACTCTTTTGCCAACTCCTCATTCGTGAATCCGCGCCGCTGTTGCCGTTGGCTGAATGCAGTTTCTCAACCACGCTCCACCAGGTGGGTGTTCGCAGAAGCGTTCCTGCCGTCCTCCATCACGAATATTGAGGCATGACATTCCCGCTTCAATGTAGAACTCCCTTTTGATTGCCATCGGTTGAAACTTCATTCTACAACGCACAACGCAGCAACGGATTGGTGATTATTATGATACATGATCGGCCGTCCCTTGGCAAGAGGGACAGCCATCCATTTTTTCAAACTGGATACACCCCATGCTTCCGCTCAGAAAAGACGATATACTTGGACATATACGCGTCAAATCGGCGGATGAGCTCGTTGCGCAAATCGTTCGGCGCGACAATTCCGTCAACGACCAATTCGGAAGCGAGCCGATAAATATCGATGTCGCGCCGGTATTCCTCGCGTTTTTGTTCGACAAACGCCGCACGCTCTTCCGGCGGCAGCTCGGCGATTTTGTTCGCATAAACGGCGTTGACGGCCGCCTCCGGCCCCATGACGGCGATTTGCGCGTTCGGAAGCGCGAGGCAGCAGTCCGGTTCAAACGCCGGGCCGGCCATGGCATACAACCCGGCGCCGTACGCTTTGCGGACGATGACCGAGATCTTCGGTACGGTGGCTTCCGACATGGCGGCGATCATTTTCGCTCCATGGCGGATGATGCCGGCCCGCTCGACCTTCGTGCCGATCATAAAGCCAGGGACGTCGGCCAAAAACAGAAGCGGGATATGGAACGCGTCGCAAAGCGTGATGAATTTCGCCGCTTTATCAGCCGAATCGTGGAACAAGACACCGCCTTTGACGCGCGGCTGGTTGGCGATGATGCCGATCGGCTGGCCGTTAAGGCGCGCCAGTCCCGTAATGATTTCCGGCGCAAACAGTTTTTTGATTTCGCAAAACGATCCTTCGTCAATGATTCGCTCAATCAAATCATACATGTTGAACGGCGCATTTTGGTTTTCCGGCAAAATGTCTTCGATCGTTTTGTCGAACGATTTCGGCGGCTTCGCCTCGACCACCGGCGGTTTTTCGCCGTAATGGGACGGAAAATATGACAAATAACGGCGCGCATAGGCAATCGCTTCTTCTTCGGTTTTCACGAGCACGTCGCCGCAGCCGGAGACGGTGCAATGCATGCGAGCGCCGCCCATCTCTTCGAGCGTGACTTTTTCCCCAATCACCATTTCCGCCATGCGCGGCGAGCCCAAGTACATCGAGGCGTTGCCCTCGACCATGATGACGATGTCGCAAAACGCCGGAATATAAGCGCCGCCGGCTGCTGACGGGCCAAACAACAGGCACACTTGCGGCACTTTGCCGGACAGCTTCACCTCATTGTAAAAAATGCGCCCTGCCCCGCGCCGGCCGGGAAACATTTCGAGTTGGTCCGTAATGCGTGCGCCGGCCGAGTCCACCAAATAAATGATCGGGCAGCGCAGTTTTTCCGCCGTTTCTTGAATGCGGATGATTTTTTCGACCGTGCGCGCTCCCCACGAGCCAGCTTTGACGGTCGAATCGTTCGCCATCACGCAGACGGTGCGGCCATTGATTTTGCCGATCCCGGTCACCACCCCGTCAGCCGGCAGGCCATCCGCCAAACAGTTGGCAAACAAGCCGTCTTCCACTTCCAAGCCATCGTCAAGCAGCAAATTCAGCCGCTCGCGGACAAACAATTTCCCTTGGGCCGCATTTTTTTCATGATATTTTGGCGCCCCGCCTTTCTTGATTTCCGCCGCTCTTTTCTCCAGCTCCGCTGCGAGCGAGTCTTGCTGATTGGCTGTTTCCTTCATCTCTTTGTTTCCCCTCCTTGTTTTGATAGATCTTGCTGTTCCATCCCGCGTGTTCGGCCGGGAGCACGGTTGGGGCCGTTTTTGGCTGTCGTGCCAATGTCGGTGCAGAACAAGCGCTCCGTGCGGCTTTTTCCTTATCCAAACAGCCTCATCCTTCCCAAGCGCAGGCTTACTCCCCTTTGTACACCGGCTTCCGCTTTTCTTTAAACGCCTGCAGACCTTCCAGACGGTCTTTCGTTGGGATTGTCGCCTCATAGGCGAGCTGCTCAATTGCGAGGCCCGTCTCCAAATCAACGTTGAATACGCTTTGGATCGCCCGTTTCGCCTGGCGGACGGCTATCGGCGCATTGTCAGCGATTTGCTGCGCCAATTCAAGCGCCCGATCCATGAGCTCGGCGCGCGGCACGGCGTATTCGACAAGGCCGATTCGCTCGGCTTCCTGCGCTGTAATCCGTTTGGCGGCAAAAATCAACTCTTTCGCTTTGCCGAGACCGACAAGGCGCGGCAGCCGCTGCGTCCCCCCCGCTCCCGGAATGATGCCGAGCGACGTTTCCGTCAGCCCGAGCTGGATATCGTCGGCGGCAAACCGGATGTCGCAGGCGAGCGCCAGCTCAAGCCCCCCGCCAAAGGCCGAGCCGTTTAACGCGGCAATGACCGGCTGCGGCACTTTCTCGACCTCGTTGATCGTTTTGCTGATTAAAGCGACGGCCTGACGGACTTCGGTTTCGTTCATCCCTGCCCGCTCTTTCAAATCGGCTCCGGCGCAAAACACTTTGTCTCCGGCCCCGGTCAACATGACGACGCGCACGTCTTTTTGAAATTTGATTTCTTGCAAAAGCGCACCAAGCTCCAACAAAAGCGCTCTAGAAAGCGCGTTGGCTGCTTCCGGGCGATTTAATGTCACAATGGCGATGCCGTTTTCTTGTGTTTCAAACGATACAAGTGCGCTCACGTTTTCTCCCCCCCTTATGATCCAACCGTTTGCAAATACCGGCTCGAAAGCGGGCGGCCGATTTTGTCGCGGATAAACAACGCCGCTTTCGTCAGCTGCTCGACATCGATGCCGGTTTCAATCCCCATGCCGTGAAGCATATATACTAAATCATCAGTGGCGACGTTTCCCGACGCTCCGGGAGCGTACGGACAGCCGCCAAGGCCGCCAAGCGAGCTGTCAAACGTCGTAATGCCCATCTCCATCGACACCAAAATGTTGGCAAGCGCCGTTCCTCTTGTATCATGGAAATGCATGGCAATCCGTCCGGCCGGAAAGCGGCGAAGCACCTCAGCAAGCACGTCCTCCACTTGCTTGGGCGTCGCGACGCCGATCGTATCGCCAAGCGACAGTTCGTCAACCCCCATCGCCAACAACCGATCCGCCACCATCAGCACTTGATCGACGGCAACTGCCCCTTCATACGGGCAGCCAAAGACGGTGGAAACGTAGCCGCGCACCGTTTTGCCTGCTTGTTTTGCCGTTTGCACGACCGCTTCCAGCACCGGAAATGTGGCAGCGATCGTTTTGTTAATATTTTTTTGGTTGTGCGTTTCGCTCGCTGACATAAAGACGCCGACTTCGTCAATCCCCGCGGCCAACGCCCGCTCAAGCCCTCTTTCGTTCGGCACGAGCGCCGCATACGTGACGCCGGCTTTTCGGCCGATGCCGGCTGCGACCTCAGCGGCATCGGCGAGCTGCGGGATCCATTTCGGATGGACGAAGGAAGTCACCTCAATGTACGACAGCCCCGTTTCGGACAACAAGTTGATCCACGCGATTTTATCGGCGGTCGCGATCGGCGCTACTTCGTTTTGCAGGCCGTCGCGCGGGCCGACTTCTTTGATCGTCACCTTCGCCGGCCATCGGCTCATGCTCTGCTCCCCCTTTATTCAATCTCGACAAGCACGTCGCCTTCGTTTACGAAATCTCCTTCCTGCACGTGGATGTGCTTCACGACGCCGGACGCCTCAGCCGCAATCGGAATCTCCATTTTCATCGATTCTAAAATGATGACATCTTGGCCTTCTTCTACATGATCCCCGACAGCCACCAACAATTTCCATACACTTCCAGCCATTGTTGCCGTTACTTGGGTCATCGTGTCTTCCTCCGTTTCTGCTTCATTTTGCTTTTGCTGGCTTCCAATGCTTCGAAAGGAAATCGGTCGTCGTATCCCCCGCTTGAAACGCCGGATGGGACAGCACGGCCTCAAGCAGCGGAATGTTCGTTTTAATCCCTTCCACGCGACAGTGTCGAAGCGCTTCGAGCAAGCGTTCAATCGCCGTTTGCCGATCCGGTCCTTTGGCGATTAGTTTGGCGATCATCGGATCATAAAACGGCGTAACCGCGGCGCCGCTTTGAACCGCCGTTTCATGACGAATCCATTCGCCTTGTGGGGCGGAAAACGCCGTAATGCGGCCGGGCGACGGGTAAAACGTGTTCGGGTCTTCGGCATAAATGCGCACTTCAATGGCGTGTCCATCGCGGCGGATGTCTTCCTGCTGATAACGAAGCGGCTCGCCGGCGGCGATGCGCAGCTGCTCTTCGACAATGTCGATGCCGGTGATTTCTTCCGTCACCGGATGTTCAACTTGCAGGCGTGTGTTCATCTCCAGAAAATAAAAGTTTTTTTGATCATCGACAAGAAACTCGATCGTGCCGGCGTTCGCATAGCCGATATGGCGCGCGGCCCGCACGGCTGCTTCGCCCATTTTCCGCCGTGTTTCCTCATCCAAAAACGGCGACGGCGCCTCTTCGACCACCTTTTGATGGCGGCGTTGGATCGAACATTCACGCTCCCATAAGTAAACACAGTTGCCATTTTGGTCGGCAAGAAGCTGAATTTCAATATGGCGCGGGCGTTCAATATATTTTTCAATGTACATCGTCCCGTCGCCGAAAAACGAAGCCGCCCGTTTTTGGCTTCCTTCAAACGCCTGGCGCAGCTCGGCTTCGTCGCGGGCGATATGCATGCCGATGCCGCCGCCGCCGGCTGACGCCTTCAGCATGACTGGATACCCAATCGAAGCCGCCGCTTTGGCCGCTTCATCGGCGCTATCAAGCGCAAAGGAGACGCCTGGGACGATCGGCACGCCGGCTTGTTCCATCGTCCGCCGCGCTTCGATTTTGCTGCCCATCGCCGCGATGACGTCCGCCTTCGGACCGATGAAGACGATTCCTTCTTCCTCGCAGCGGCGGGCAAACGCTGGATTTTCCGACAACAGCCCGTAGCCGGGATGGATCGCCTCCGCTTTCGCCGTTTTGGCAACCTCTATGATTTTTTCGATATTTAAATAGCTTTCCGCGACGCGCGGCTTGCCGATCAAATACGCCTCATCCGCGAGCGAGACGTGGAGCGAATCCGCATCCGCTTCGGAATAGACGGCGACGGTCCGGATGCCGAGCTTTTGGCACGTGCGGATGATGCGGACGGCGATTTCGCCGCGGTTGGCAATCAATACTTTCGAAAACATCGTCTCACCCTTTCACGAAAACTGAGAATGCCGCCGGGCGGACGAAACCGCCCGGCACGGCGGTTTACGTCGTCAAGCCGAGGCGCTGTTTCGCCATTTCCCGCAGTTTAAATTTTTGGATTTTCCCGGACGCCGTCATCGGGTACGAATCAGTAAACTCAATGTAGCGCGGGATTTTATGACGGGAAATGTGGCCGCGGCAAAACTCGCGAATCTCCTCAGCCGTCGCCGTTTCGCCGTCTTTTAAGATGATCCACGCCATCACTTCTTCCCCGTATACTTCATCCGGCACGCCAACGACTTGGACGTCCAAAATTTTCGGATGTTTGTATAAAAACTCTTCGATTTCACGCGGATAAATGTTTTCGCCGCCGCGGATGATCATATCTTTCAGACGGCCGGTGATGCGGAAGTAACCGTTTTCATCCATCACCGCCAAGTCGCCGGTATGGAGCCAGCCGTCTTCATCGATCGCTTCGCGCGTCGCTTCCGAGTTGTTGTAATATCCTTTCATGACATGATAGCCGCGCGTGCACAGCTCCCCTTGCACACCGGGCGGCACTTCCTTGTTCGTTCCCGGCTCGACGATTTTCACCTCGACGCCCGGCAAGGCGCGGCCAACCGTTTCGACACGCAGCTCAAGCGGATCGTCGGTGCGCGTTTGCGTGATGACTGGGGACGCTTCGGTCTGCCCGTAGGCGATGGTAATGTCTTTCATCCCCATTTTCTCGATGACCGCCTTCATCACTTCGACCGGGCAAGGGGAGCCAGCCATAATGCCCGTGCGCAGCGATGACAAATCGTATTTGGCAAAATCCGGGTCGTTGAGCTCGGCGATGAACATCGTCGGCACGCCGTGAAGCGCCGTGCACCGCTCCGCCTCGACCGTCTCCAGCACCCGCTTCGGATGAAACTCCTGCACAGGCACCATCGTCGCCCCGACCGTCACGCATGCAAGCGTGCTCATGACGCAGCCGAAACAATGGAAAAACGGCACCGGAATGCACAATCGATCGCCTTCGCCAAGCCCCATGCATTGCGCGACTTGGTGGGCGTTGTTGACGATGTTGTAATGCGTCAACATCACCCCTTTCGGGAATCCAGTCGTCCCGGACGTGTATTGCATGTTGATCACATCGTGCGGATCAAGGCTTTCCATCTGCGCATCGAGCTCTTCTTCCGTCACGTCATGCGCCATCGCCAAAATGTCGTTCCAAGTGAACATGCCCGGGTACCGTTTGTCGCCAAGAAAGACCACGTTTTTCAGCTTCGGCAGCCGTTTCGATTGCAGCTGTCCGGGCGCTGATGTGCGCAACTCGGGAACGATTTCGTACAAAATATCGATGTATGACGAATCGCGGTATTGCTCGATCAAAAACAGTGTTGTCGAGTCGGACTGCCGAAGCAAATACTCAAGCTCCGCCGCGCGGTAGTTCGTATTGACCGTCACGAGGACGGCTCCCATTTTGCCGGTCGCAAATTGGCAGGCGATCCATTCCGGAACGTTCGTCGCCCAAATGGCGACATGCTCCCCTTTTTCGATGCCAAGCCGCATCAATCCGCGCGCGACAAGCCGGCAGTAGTCGTTAAACTGCCGGTACGTCAGACGCAAGCCGCGGTCGGCGTACACAACCGCTTCATGATCCGCGTATTGCCTGGCGCGCTCCTCCAATAACTTCCCGATCGTCACCGTCAGCATCGACCGTCTCCTCCCCTTTGTCCGAATTCATTGTTATGGATATGCAGGCATTTCCGCTTTTAGCATCCCAGTTGGCGGGCGATGACGAGACGCTGGATTTCCGATGTGCCTTCGCCGATTTCCATGAGCTTGACGTCGCGCAAGTGGCGTTCGACTCCGTATTCTTTCATATAGCCGTAGCCGCCATGGATTTGGATCGCCTGGTTGCAGACGCGAAACCCCATTTCCGAGGCGAACAGCTTAGCGAACGATGCTTCTTTTGTAAACGGTTTCCCTTGATCCTTCAGCCAGGCTGCTTTGTACACCATGTTGCGGGCAAGCTCAATTTCCATCGCCATATCAGCGAGCTTAAACTGGATCGCTTGAAACTTGGAAATCGACTGACCGAACTGGACGCGCTCTTTTGCGTATTGAAGCGCTTTCTCAAACGCCGCTTGCGCAATGCCGACCGCCAGCGCGGCGATCGAGATGCGCCCGCCATCAAGCGTGTACAAAAACTGTTTAAACCCTTTTTGCGGGTCGCCTAAGACGTTTTCTTTCGGCACGCGGACGTTCTCAAAGACAAGCTCGCACGTATTGGACGCGCGCACGCCCATTTTGTCGTAATTCGAACGAATCGTAAATCCTGGGGAGTCCGTTGGCACGATGAGAGCGGTGATGATGTTTTTGCCGCGCGCATCTTTGCCCGTCACAGCTGTGACAATGACTTGCCGCGCGTATTGGGCGTTTGTGATCCAACATTTTTCGCCGTTGATGACATACTCATCGCCGTCCAGCACCGCGGTCGTGCGCGTGCCGCCGGCGTCTGATCCGGCGTTCGGCTCCGTGAGCCCAAAAGCGCCAAGCGTCTCGCCTTTCGCCATCGGCACAAGCCATTTTTGCTTCTGTTCTTCCGTCCCGAAGTAGTAAATCGGGCTCGCTCCGAGCGACACAGCGGCCGCATAGCTCAACCCAGTGCCGCCGCAGGCGCGGCCGATTTCCTCAACGGCGATGGCGTACGAAATCGTATCGCCCCCAGCGCCGCCGTACTCTTCCGGAAACGGCAGGCCCAACAACCCCAACTCGCCCATTTTGCGAAAGACATCGAGCGGAAAATGCGCTTCTTCATCCCATTTCGCCGCGTATGGGGCAATTTCCTTCTCAGCAAAGTCGAGAACCATTTCTTTAATCATTTGTTGTTCTTTCGTCAATGAAAAATCCATGTTCTCCCTCTCCCCCATAGAAAATGTTCTATCATTTGAACCGACTAGTCGGTTTTAGTAAGAAAACGAGTGTAAACGGTTTTGATTTTTGAAGCGTTTTCAAAACCGACTAGTTGGTCTGTATACGATCAACAACTTATTCGGCGGCCGGCCGCAACAAAAACCGCGCCGCCGCTGGGTTTTCTGGTGTGCGGAGCACCGCATGCAAAATGAAATCGGCAAAATACGCCGCGATCTCCTCAATGGACAACGGACCATCCGGATTGTACCATTTGTATGTCCAATTGACCATGCCGATAATGGACATGCCAGTAATCTCCACCGACAGCTCCGGACGAAACTCGCCGGCTTCAATCCCCTCGCGAATGACTCGAAAAATGATTTGCTTGAACTCTTCGCGCTTTTCATTGATCGGTTCAGCGTATTCCGGTTTTAAGTACGTGCTTTCCTGGTAAAACACGGTGATGTGTGGTTTATATAAATGAAACACTTTGACAAACGACTGCACGATGGCGTACAAGCGCTCGGTCGGCGTCGAACAGCTTTCATACGCTTCCTGCGCCTTCGTCAGCGCATACGTGATAAAGACGTCATGGATATGATACAAAAGCTCATCTTTGGATTTAAAATTATGGTAAAAACCGCCTTTGGATGTGTCGCTTTCGGCAACGATGCGGTCGACCGTCACGCCATGGTAGCCATATTTCTCAAACAAATGAAGAGCGGTGTCGATAATGCGGTCTCGAAGCGGTTTCTCTGCCATAACAGTCTCCTTCGCCTGAACTGTAAAACATTTCGAAAAAAGCAAAATCTTCTTCTTGTTTATTAAGATACTCGACAGTTGCAGCCATTGTCAACAAAAATCGTTCCGGCGCCCGAAAAATGGAGGCGTCTTTCGCCGCACATCGTCCGATCGGCTGCGCGAGCCCTATCCCCTAGCCGCACGAACTGAAACAAAACAGATGACCTATACATAACCACGGCCGTTTTTCCAAAAGATAAAAACCGGAGGTGGCTTCCATTGGAACCGATGCTATGCCCAAACTGCAAAACGAACCGGACGCGGTTTCATCTCATTGAGCAGCACCCGCGTGCGGTCAAGCTCGATCCGCACACCGGCGACATCGAGCACGAATACACAAACGAAGCGCTCGAACCGTTCCATCTCCCATACCGCGGCCCGAGCTACCGCGTCCAATGCGGCGTCTGCGGGCTGATCGAAGATGCGGACATGTTCATTCAGCGCGCTAAATCGTCTCCATTGAGGTGATTCGATATGGCGAACAAAAAACAAACACCTTCTTCCATCGTAGACCAAAAACAGCTCGTCAACGACAAGGCAAAAGCGATGCAAGAGCGCGGCGGCGAGCACATTCGCCGCGTCACGCCCAACGGCGCAGACGGACAATAACCGCCAGCCTGCTTTTGTACACAAGCAAGCTGGCGGGACTTCCGCCCTTCTAACGGTACATCGCCCACAATCCGATATCGCGAAAACCAAGGCGATGGTAAATGCGGCCAGCGTCTGGATTGTCATAAAACAAGCACGGCATCTTCCCTTCAGCGAGCAAATCGCAAACGAGCTTCGCCACGATGGTGCTGGCATACCCTTTCCCTCGATGCTCCTGATCCGTGCAGACGCCGACGATCATCGCCGACAATGAGTTTTCCGCTGATGTCGATGCGGCGGCCACCATTCGGCCGTCTTGTTCAATGTAGTACGTTCTAGCTGAATTGGTTTCCATCCCTTTCACTAGCATATCGCGGGACGACGGCCTCGTTTCAAATTCGGCAATGCGGCGCCGCAAGTCGAGAATCCGGTCGACATCGGCCAATTCGGCTTTTTTGACGGCGAACGCCCCCATTTCTTGACGGGCGTATTCATCCGTCCGACACTCGCAAAAGTAAAGCGTTCGCTTCTCCCCAAGCGGCAGCCGCTCTTCGAACTGCCTGGCAATGTCCGCCTTGCCGGACAGCTGGATGGACGATGATGGGGCTGTCTCGCGGATGAGACGAGCAAAGCCATCGGCATCAAAATCGCCAGGCGCGTACGGAATGTAGGAATCGTAATAACGGAGCAGCACCGCCTTCAGCGAGCCGGCATCGTCAAACTGCCCCCAAACGTCTTGGAAATCGGCGTCATAGCCAAACGACTCAATATCGCCGATGATAAATAAATTGAACGACGGATCTTGCCGCAAAAACGAAAATACTTGTTGATCGTCTTCGGCCGTTAACCGGCGAATCATAGAATTCCCCCGCTTTTCGAATGATATTTTTTCCATTATACTATGAATCATCCCTGTTGCCAATGGCATTTGTGGCGTCAAACCGAGAGGACTGCCGATGCCCCTAAGTCTGCATCGGCCAACTGCAAAGAAAGGAGGAAGCCCGCTCTCAAAAAAGCGAGGCGACGATGCCGATGAAGTTTACTGACGATCTGTACGAATACTATAAAGATCGACTGACCGGAGATGAAGAAGACGCCGAAGCGGTGGCGATGTCGATTTTGGATGAACTCGACCGCCGCGATGTGCTCAAGCTGATCGGTGAGATGACTGATGAAGAGCTGCTCGGCATGTTCGGCTTGTATGTCCTGGAAAGCTTGAAAGCGAAAATGGCCCGCGAAGGCCTCGGCGCGATGCGGCCGCAAGATGCGCCGCGCGTGCATTGACAAAACAAAACGGCTGTCCTCCATGTCATAAAGAACAGCCGCTATGTTGGGCAAATGATGGTTTCGTATTCATGTGGCAGCCCTGTGAACATGATTTCGAAGACGGCTTTTCCACTGTTTGCTTAACAGACAGTGGCGAAACACAAACCGTTTTCCCATCGCGCGCTCATCGGTAAAACTGTACATCGTAGCCTTCTTTCAACAACACTTGGTAGATTTGCTGAATGTGGTCTTCGTTTTTTGTCTCGAGCGAAAAGTGAATTTCCGCCTGACCTGGCAGCACCTTGGCGCCGATGCGCTGATGGTGAATCGACATCACGTTTGCCTCAAGCTCCGCAATAATGCGCAGCAGCTTGTTCAACTGACCCGGCTTGTCGGAGATGACCGTTGTAAACGTCACAAACCGGCCCGCTTCGACAAGCCCCCGCTCAATGATGCGGGAAATGAGCGTCACATCGACGTTGCCGCCGCTTAAAATGGCGGCGACTTTTTTGCCGCGAAACGGCAGCTTTTGATACAACAATGCCGCCAACGGACAAGCTGCCGCCCCTTCGATTAACAGCTTGTTCCGCTCGAGCACATACAGCATCGTCCGCGAAATTTCCGCCTCTTTCACGCATACAACGCCATCGACGTATTGCTCAATGTATTGGTACGTAATATTGCCCGGCTTTTTCACGGCAATCCCATCGGCGATCGTATTCGATGCGGCAATGGAGACGGGCTGTTTATGGCGTATGGCCGCCGTCATGCCGGGGCAAGCCGATGACTCAACGCCGTACACTTCAACCGACGGCTTCAGCTGTTTTAACGTAAGCGCCACCCCCGCAAGCAACCCGCCGCCGCCGACCGGACAAAGAACGACATCGACGTCGGGAAGCTGCTCGATCAGCTCTAAGCCGATCGTCCCTTGGCCGGCCATCACCGCCAAGTCGTCAAACGGATGAACAAATGTCATCCCCCGTTCACGTTGCAACTCTAATGCATATTCCAAAGACTCGTCAAACACATCGCCGTACAGCACGACTTCCGCCCCGTAGCTTTTCGTCGCTTCAATTTTGCTGAGCGGCGCCCCTTTCGGCATGACAATCGTGCAAGGAATGCCGAGCATGCCGCTTGCGTAGGCGACCCCTTGGGCGTGGTTGCCGGCCGAGGCGGCGATGACGCCGCGCGCCCTTTCTTCTTCCGTGAGCGACATAATTTTATTGAATGAGCCTCTCACCTTAAACGAACCTGTTTTTTGCAAATTTTCCAGTTTCATATACACCTCATTGCCGGACAGCCGGCTGAACGTCTGCGAATGCTCAAGCGGCGTTTGGTGGACGATGCCTTTCATTTTCGCTCGCGCTTGTTCAATGTCTGTTAACGTCAACATCATCAAACCACCCTTTCCGATCGGGCGACCGGTTCTTGTTCACCCCGCTTTATTATATACAAAACATTTCATCACCGACAAATGTTGCTTTTCTTTAGTTGGTTTTGGATTATTTTTAGCATATAGTTTTGTTGCATAAAATCATGTTCAACAAACATCGCTGCAACCCGCTTCCTTTGTCAAACCGTTTGAACGTTGGACTTGTCCCAAAACATCAGAGTGTTTCTAGGGGAAGAGCTGTCTATGGTCTGTTCTTTTTCTTTTGTGAATATTGTTTATTTAGAACATTGTTCTATAGATTTGGCCAATTGCCAACGGGAAAAAGCGGCCAAAAAGATCGGCGATAGGCAAACGCGAGGGAATTTGCTAATATGAAAGAAAAGCATTCGGAAGACGAAAGGATGAAACGGTTGTGACGAAAAAGTTGTACTATACGGCGCCGGATGTTGACGTGTGGACGACAACGGTGACAAGCGTCCGCCAAGACGGCGAAACATACATTGTCACCTTGGCGGAAACAGCGTTTTACCCGGAAGGCGGTGGCCAACCGTCTGACGCCGGCACGATCGCCGGCTTGCCGGTGCTCGATGTGTTTGACGAAAACGGGGAAGTGTATCACCGCCTTCCTGCCCACCCGGGAATGGGCGCCGTTTCATGCGTCCTTGATAGGAAACGGCGCCGCGATCATACACAACAGCATAGCGGCCAACATGTATTATCCGCTGTACTCGTTGAACAGCTCGGCGCCGAAACAGTCGGTTTTCACCTTGGGCGCGAGGTCGTCACAATCGACATCACGGCGGGTGCGCTGACGGAAGCAGACATGCTGGCAGTGGAAAACCGGGCCAACGAACTCATTTACGCGAATCTCCCGGTCGAGACGTATTGGGTGACGCCGGAAGAAGCAGAACGGATGCCGTTTCGCAAGCGTCCCGATGTCCAAGGTTCTGTCCGTGTTGTCGAGATGAAAGGGATCGATTTGTCGGCGTGCTGCGGCACCCATGTGAAACGCACGGGCGAAATCGGCGTGATCAAATTGCTGAAAGCAGAGCGCCATCGCGGCATGACGCGTCTTTCCTTTCTTTGCGGCGGCCGGGCGCTTGCCGACTACCAGCAAACCCACCGCGTCGTGCAGGCGGCAGCAGGTCGGTTCGGGACAAGCCGCGATCAGCTGCTCGACGTGATCGCAAAATGGGAACAAGAGAAAAAAGAATGGGAAAAACGGCTGCGCCAATACGAGGCAATCGTCTTTGCCGTCGAATCCGAACGGGCCGCCGCCGAATCAGGACGTGCAGTGATTGGCCGTTACGACCAATATGGGGCAAAAGAACTGCAAATGATCGCCCGTCTGATCGCCGACCGTTATGGCAAAACCGCGCTTCTCGCCTCCACCTCCGATTGGCGCGCCGTGATCGCCAAAGCACCGTCTTCCTTGCTCCATGCAGGGAACTGGCTGAAAGAACAAGCCACCCTGTTTGGCGGCAAAGGGGGCGGCAACGAGCGGCAGGGGCAAGCTGCTTTTCCGTCCCTTGAGGCGCTTAGCCAGTTCCTTTCCCGCGTGGAAACGGCAGGCATCGATTGACGGCTCCTGCCCGCACCGCCCGGTTGCTTCGATTCGTTTCGTCCTCCCGTCGGATCGATGCGATGTCCGCCATAGCCGACGGAGGGCGGTTTTTGTAAAATGAAAAACGAAATGTGCAGCTAAGGAGTTTGAAGAGATGAACGATCGACTCGTACAATCGCAAATCGAAGAGCTCGAACGAAAGCTGCGCGCTTATGAGCGGCTCATCGAAACGCTTCCGTTTCCGTTCACCTTTGCCGATTACGAAAGTGGAATCGCCATCGAAAAAAAGCGCGGCGACGTCCGGCCGCACCTTCGCACCATTCCACCGTCCCTTGAAAAGGAAGCCAAATGGCAGTGGGATATTGACTTGTATCACGACGTACCGTTTGAAAAAGTGGAAGCCTTTTTGACGCCGCTGCTCGATCTCGTGCCGCACCATATCGTTTTTGTCGACGACAAAGGGATCATCACGCTTTGCAATTTGCAGGCGGCCATTGACACGGGCGTCGAGCGCGACGCCATCATCGGCAAACATATTCGCGAGCTGCTGAAGCTGCCTGACGAGCTGATCGCAACGCTCGAATCGCTTGAAAAAGGCGAGCCGCTCTACAATCACGAGGTGCTCGACCGATTTTACGGCATCGTCAACACCCGTTTTATTTACAACGATGACGGATCGATCAAACGAGTCATCAGTATGTTTCAGTCGCTCAATATGATGAAAGAAACGGAAAAGCTCGCCGTCGCCGGCCGCATCGCCGCCGGCATCGCCCATGAAATCCGCAATCCGCTGACGACGGTGCGCGGCTATTTGCAGCTGCTCAAAACCGAGCTGCCAGACCGGATCGCCTCGCTCGTCGAACGCCTGCTCATTCCTGAGCTTGACCGGGCAAACGGCATCATCACCGACTTTTTAAACATCGCCAAGCCGGCGGACGTGAAGATGGAAACGTTCCGGCTGCACCGTTTTTTGCGCGACGATGTCGGCGTTCTGCTGCAGAGCGAGGCGTTGCTGCACAGTGTGAACGTCCATTTTGACCTCGACGAACAACTGGACGATTACGAAATGAGCGGCGACCGCCGCCAGCTTTTGCAAGTGTTTTTAAACTTATTCCGCAACGCTGTGGAAGCCAAAGTGGCCAAAACGATGAATGTCACGGTGAGCAGCCGGAAAGTGAACCATATCGTCCAGCTTCGCTTCTGCGACGATGGGCCCGGCATTCCGCCGTCGGTCATCGACCATGTTTTCGATCCGTTTTTTTCAACGAAGGAAACGGGAACTGGGCTCGGCCTGTCGTTATCGAAAAAAATCGTCGAACTGCATCGCGGGACGATGAAAGTGCAAAGCGATGCACGCGGCACTTGTTTTTTGATCGAATTTCCGCTTTGCAGCCAACCGCCGTTTCTTTCGTCGTAAATTGCTTCCGAAGAGGGAGGCCATCCCGGCTTCGGAAACGATGAGGTTGATGATTTAGAACAATGTGTCACTTTATCATGGAAAAAGGGGGAACGATTATGACCACGCCCGCTCCGCCCAACGGCAAATGGCGGCGCCTGTTCGCCTTGTTTCTTCCCATTTTTGTTTCGCAAACGGGCCAATATGCCATGAACTTTGTCGATGTTGCCATGTCCGGCCACGCGAGCGCCGAAGATCTTGCCGGCGTCGCGATCGGCTCAAGCCTATGGGTGCCGGTGTGGACCGGCGTCGGCGGCATTTTGCTCGCCTTGTCCCCGATCGTCTCGCATCATCTCGGCGCCGGACGCCATGACTCAATCGCCCGCGCCGTCACCCAGGCGCTCTACTTGGCTGTCGCGCTTGCTGCCGCCATTGTCCTGATCGGCGCCGCTTCTGTGCCGTTGATCTTGAAACAGATGTCTTTGGATGAAAACGTTCGGCATATCGCCCTTCATTATTTGCGCGCCTTGTCGTTTGGGATCGTCCCGCTGTTTCTTTATTCTGTGCTCCGCTATTTCATCGATGCACTTGGGCAAACAAACGTAACGATGTGGATTACGCTCACCGCCTTGCCGATCAATATGCTGTTCAACTGGCTGTTGATTTACGGGCATGGCGGGTTTCCGCGCCTTGGCGGCATCGGCACCGGCTATGCGACAGCGATCACGTACGCATACTGCTTCGCGGCCGCTGCCTTTGCCGCGGTGAAATTTCGCCGTTTGTCTCCCTATCGCGTGCTCGTCCGTTTTTACCGTCCGTCATGGGCCGCATGGAGAGAGTTGCTGAAAACCGGGGTGCCGATCGGATCAGCCATCTTTTTTGAAACGAGCATTTTCGCTGCGGTGACGCTGCTTGTCGGCCGGTTTGGCGCCGAAACAGTCGCTGCCCATCAAAGCGCCCTCAACTTCGCTTCCTTGTTGTATATGATTCCGCTCAGCTTATCGATGGCGCTGACGATCGCCGTAGGCGTTGAAGCTGGGGCCAACCGTTATGAAGCGGCCAAACAATATTGCCTGATCGGCATCACCCTCGCCTTGGCCGTCGCTGCCGCCGCTGCATTGTTTCTTTCCATCTTCCGCGGCGATGTTGCTCGACTGTATACAAACGATCCGACAGTGGCGGCGTTGACGGGGAAATTTTTGCTCTATGCGATCTTCTTTCAAGTTTCCGATGCCATCGCCGCTCCCATCCAAGGAGCGCTGCGGGGCTATAAAGAGGTGAACGCCGTTTTTTGGTCCGCTCTTCTCGCCTATTGGGGCGTTGGCCTTCCGCTTGGCTGCGCGCTCGCTCTCTTGACTGCCGCCGGGGCGTTCGGCTATTGGATCGGCCTGATCGCCGGATTGGCAACGGGCGCGCTGTTTCTCAGCTTTCGCCTGCGGGCCGTTTGGCGCAGACATGACAGCGGGCGTGCGCCGCTCGCCTCCTAAACGGCCGCTGCCCAAACACGGGCTGTTTTTCCTGAACCGAAACACCGCATAAATCGTTGTTTGCGCATATGCAGTCATAGGAAAAGGTGTCCCGCTCCTTTTGGGACACCTTTGCTTTTCATACAACGCCATTCATCCGCCCGACCAACCATGCAGTGATCGTTTTTATTTTTTTATTTTTCCCCCTGCGGCGACGGCTGCTGTTTCATATACGCGAGCACGTCAAGATCGATTTTCCCTTTTTCTAGTTCGCGTTCCTCAAAGTTTTCTGTATGTATATACGCTGTCAGCGCTTCGTGAAGCGCCTCGCTGTCGGCGGCGCGCTCTTTCGGCAAGTAGCCGAGCCGGATCAAGTGGGCAGCCGCCTCTTCCTTGACCGCGCCTTCCATTACAGCCACTTTTTCGGGGCGCGGTTTCTCAAAATAAAGCTGGCGCAGCTCATACAGGCGAATGAGCTCCTCGATCGGCCGCGGGTGGTCGTCAACGCGCAAATCGATATAGCGGTCATTGTACCCGCCATAGCCGCCCCTTTCTTTCACAACGAGCAAGGCAGCCGACTGTTGCCCGCGGCGGTCGCCCCCCGCCGCCTGACCAGCTTGAAGCGCCTTTAGCAATCGCTCGGCGAGCGGCCCTTTGGCCTGCTCGAATGTTCTTCCCATCGCCAGCACCGTTTCCTCGCCTGCTAAAATATTGCCTTGCGCTGCATAGTTCGGTCCGGTAATGCCGCCCGCCCACGGGTAACATTTTTTTCCGGTGAACGTTGCTGCCCGTCCTTTCGCATCCACGATGCCGACCTGGCGCAAATCGCGCTCGCTGTCATCGGCAACGAGCAACTCAAGCGTTTCTTGCGCCGTTTTCCCTTGTTCCATCCATTCGAGGCCGCGTGGGCCGTATGACGTGTTGGCATATGACTGCGTCGCCACAGCGCCGACGCCCGCTTTCGCCCACGGCACGACCGCGCCGACGCCTAAAAATTTCGATTGAACAGCGATGCCAAGCTCCCCGGTCGCCGGATCAAACGCGACGATCGAAAACGTCGCGACGATGTCTTTTGCAATATGTGTCATTTCCCCGTCCTCCATATGCTTTCCATTTTCTCATCGTTTATGATTTCTCCACTTCCTTTCGTTGTTCCTGCCTGTTCACAAAAAAAGCGGGGGAAACAGCCGTTGCCCGGCCGTCTCCCCCCGCATGCCCATCATCCGCCTAGCACCATGTCGCCCCGACGATAATGAGCAAAATAAACAAGACGACGATCAGCACGAAACCGTAGCCGCCATAACCCGGGTAGCCGAAGCCAAAGCCGCCCCAGCCGCCATAAAAGCCGCATGTCATATTCGTCACCTCCTTGCTAGCAAGTAGGGTTCGTTAGTACACCCAACCACCGATACATGCGCATCCGACAATAATCAACAAGATGAACAGAACGACGATCAACGCGAATCCGCCGCCGTAAGCTGCACCCATTTGCCAGCACCTCCTTTGTTTTTGTACTAGTAGACTATTCACAAACCAGGAAAATGGTTAGGTGTTTCGGCAAAAATAGGTATTTGCCGTAAAAACAAAAAAACGGCCCGTTCTCGGACCGCTTTTATGCTTTAAGCGAGCTTCGCTTCCATTTTTTTCGCCCTGACGCCTGCTTGATTTGAACAGCAGAAAACAAAATAAGCGCCGCCCAGATGCAGCTAAACGCATAAAAATGCGCTTTCGTAAACGGCTCGCCGAACAAAAAGACGCCAAGGAGAAGGCTGATCGTCGGCGAAATGTATTGCAAAAAACCAAGTGTTGTCATCGACACACGCTTCGCCCCTTTGGCGAAATACAAAAGCGGCACGGCCGTCGCTGGCCCGGCTCCAGCCAACAGCGCCCATTGCCACCATTCGGCCGTCTTGACGAGGGCTGGCGTTTCGTTGTACACCCATAATAAGTAAACGGCTGAAAGCGGCATGACGGCCATTGTTTCAAGCGTCAAGCCAATGGACGAGTCAACGCTGGCCAGTTTTTTCACTAAGCCGTAAAACCCGAACGTCAATGCGAGCGATATGGCGACCCACGGAAACGCGCCATATTCCGCCGTCATCGCCGCCACGCCGGCGGCGGCCAGAAGAACAGCGGTCCACTGCCCTACGCTCAGCCGCTCGCGCAGTACGATCATCCCAAGCGCCACACTGACAAGCGGGTTGATATAATAGCCGAGGCTCGTTTCAACAACATGATGATGATTCACCGCCCATATGTAGACAAACCAGTTGGCGCTGATGAGCACGGCAGCAGCGGCGATCCCCCATGCCTTAGCCGGCCGACGGCGCATCGCCCGAAGCTCCCGGCGGAAGGCGTCAGGCTGCCCAGTCGCTGCCAAAAGGATGGCCATAAACACGAACGACCAAACGATGCGGTGCGCCAAAATCTCAAGCGCCGAGCGCGCCTCAAGCAGTTTCCAATAGAGTGGCAGCACTCCCCACAACAAGTATGAGGCGGCGGTGTACAAAACCCCTTGCTTTTCTTCACTGAAATGCCCCATATGATGTTCTCCTTTTCCCTAATCGCTTCCGTTCCATTATACCGCCGCCGCCTCATTTTATCTATAAAAAAACACGACCGCGTCATCCGGCGTGTTTTTGTGAACAAAACGAGGGGAAACCGACGCAAAACGGGATGCGCCCGCCCCCTTTCACCGTCTTGCCTAGCCGCACTGTTTGACCCGTCTTCCCCTTCTTTTCCGTCCGGCTTCCTACCAGGCGACACATACACAACCGACAATAATCAACAAAATGAACAAAACAATGATGAGCGCATAACCGCTGCTGACCAAACTGCTCATGGCGGACACCTCCTTGATCCCGTTGACGGGACCATCATATGCGTCCGCCCGCCCAAACGACCGGGCCAACGCCCATTTTTGCAAGCTGGCGCCTATTTTTCTTTCGTCCCAGTCTCCCCCCACCAACCTTTGCGCTTAAAATACAGGGCAATGAGGACGGCGACGGTCGCCATCAGCAGCAGGGCGAACGGATACCCGTACCGCCATTTCAGCTCGGGCATAAACGAAAAATTCATGCCGTAGACACCGGCAATAAACGTCATCGGCAAAAATATGACGCTCACCAATGTCAACGTTTTCATAATGACGTTCATATGATCGGATTTGAGCGACAGTTGCAAATCGAAAATGGCGGACAATGATTCCTTAAATGCGTCGAGCGCCGCCGGCACGCGGGCGAAACGGGAGGCCACCTCATCGATGTATGGATTCGTTTCCGCGTTGATGTACGGCAGCTCGGCATGGCGGATCGTTTTGATCGCCTCTTCCTGCGCTTCGGCCACTTGCCGCAGCTCATGAAGATGGGTTTTCATCCGGTAAATTTCACGCCCGATTTCATTGGCGAACGGCGTCGCAAACACTTGCCGCTCAAGCGCCTGAATGCGGTCGGCGATTTGGTCGATCACCTGCAAAAAGCGAGTGACGGCTAAGTCCAGGAAATGGTAAAGAACATATCCAGGGTACAGCGCCTGATCGCGATGATCCAACAGCCGTTCTTTCACATGGCCGATAAACGGGTCATCTTCATCCATATAACTGATGATATGCCGCTCGGCGGCAAGCAGGCGAATGTTCGCCATTCGGCCGGACGGACGGATGATAAACAACGATACAAAAAGGAATCCTTCGTACTCATCGACCAGTGGAATGTCTGTTCCACCTATAAGCCGTTTTCGGGCGAGCGGATGAATCGACAGCGAGGAGAGGAGCCGTTCCAAATCCGGCTTGGCGGCGGCGGTGAAATGAAACCAGCACGACTGGCCGCCCGCCGGCGCATGCCGTTCGTATATTCCGCCAAGCGGCAAGCGGGGGCTCGGATGGATGGCCATACACGAGTCTCCTTTCTAACTGATGCGTTTATTCGTATTGTTTGCCGTTTGCCGAAAAACTACTCCTCGCCGGCCGCCGAAAAAACGGCCGGAACATCGGCGCAGCAACGCCGCCCCGTGCCCGCCGAAAGCCGCTTTTGTTCGCCGAATGGAACGATGCCTTAACAAAGCAGGAGCGTCCATCGGACGGCAGCATTCGAAAAAAAGGAGGACCATCCCTCCCTCTTGATCGGCAGGCGGTTGGGGCGCGACGGCCGCGCCCCCGTTTGCTTGGCCTCCGCTCAGCGCACCGCTTCCGGCTCCACATGAACGTGCGTCGCCCGGATGTTATGCCGTTTTTTCATTAAACGCTCGACCTCGTCGGCAATTTCATGGCTTTTCACTACCGTCAACTGCGAATCGACGCGGATGGTTACTTCGAGCACAACGTCATTGCCGAGCATGCGCGCCTTAATATCCGCGACATCGCGCACCCCGCTGACCGCAGCGATTTCTTGCCGGTAAATGGCGAGCTTTCTTTCATCAAACCCGTCGGTCAACGCATGGGCCGTTTCCATAAACACCTCCCACGCCGTCTTGCAAATGAGCGCACCAATGACGAGCGCCGCCAACGGGTCAAGCCATGCCCACTCAAGATGCGCGCCGACAATCCCAAGCGCGGCGCCAATGCTGACGAGTGCATCCGATAAGTTGTCTTTCGCTACGGCCGCCAGCGCCATGCTGTTCGTCCGCCGCGCCAGCCGCACATTGATGACATAGATGATGAACATCACTGCTGCTGAAGCAAGGGCGACCGCTGCCGCCAGCCAATCGGGGGCGGCCTCCCTCCCGCCGCCAAGAAGCGTGCGGGCACCGTCTGTAATCACATCAATACCGATGGACATCATGAAAAAGGCGGCCAACAGCGACGAAATGTTCTCCGCCCGCGAATGTCCGTACGGATGATTGCGGTCGCGCGGTTTTTTGGCAATTTTCATGCCGATATAGACAGCGACGGAAGCCATCACATCGCTCAAATTGTTCCATCCGTCCGCTTTCACTCCGTCCGATCCGGCTGCCGCCCCGGCCAAAAGCTTGCCGGCTGCCAGCAGAAGATAGATAAAGAGGCTTAACAACACCCCAGCCTCCGCCCGTTGTTTCCGTTCCACTCCATTCACCAACCTAGCGTTCTCGTTCTTGCACGTATCAGTGTACCAGCTTGATAGCGGTTGGGTCTATAGCAACAAAATTGCTTTTTTTCATGAGTATAGGGACAAGCCAATTTTTTTGCTCAAAGACAAAAAACGGCTCTCTGGCATATGATAAACCAACTGAGTGAAAAAGGAGAATGCCATGATGACGTATTTGGACTGGTTGGCGGACATGGGGATTGACGGCGCCCACCCCGGCGGTTTTGAGTTGACAAAACAAATCTTACGTAAACTTAATATTGACCGCTCAACCGCCGTGCTTGACGTCGGCTGCGGCACAGGGCAGACAGCGGCGTATATCGCTAGACAGTACGGCGCGGACGTGACGGCCATCGATCTCCATCCCAAAATGATCGCCAAGGCGAAGCAGCGTTTCGGTGCCATGGCGGTTCCGGTTCGCCTGCACCAGGCTTCGGTCGAATCGCTGCCGTTTCCCGCCGGCACGTTTGATCTTGTCCTTTCCGAATCGGTGCTCGCCTTTGTTTCACTGCCTGCTGCCCTTGCTGAAATCTGCCGCGTGCTGAAGAAAGGGGGCACGTTCATCGGCATCGAAGCATGCCATAAGCGGCTCACCGCCGCCGAGCAGCAGCGGATCGCCGCGTTCTACGGCTTCAAGCGGCTGATGACGCCCGGCGAATGGAAAAAAACGCTTGAACAAAACGGATTCCGCTGCCGCCATTTCTTTTACAAAACGGCGGCGGAGGCGGCGGGCGAAGGGGCGCCGGCCGTCATCGTCTTCCCGACGACGCCGGAGATGGCAAGCATGTGGCAGAAGCATCAGCAGCTGACAGCGCAATTTGCCGACCGGCTCGGGTACTGCGTGTTTTGGTGTGAGACATAGGGGCTGCAACAAACGAACACGGGTGCTGACTCAAAAGCCCCTTTTTGATGAAATGGAACCGAAAGTATGTAAAAAAGAGACCACCTCTGAAACCCTTGGTTTTACCGGGTTTTTCGTGGTGGTCTGTTTTTCCATGCTGCCCTAGATAGAAGCATTGCCGCTCTTTTGGGCCAGCCCCGTCTTTACACTTTTTTTACCGCTTGAAAATATTCTTCCATTGTCATGCCGCGCTCTTTCATCACGGCGGCGGCCTTCCGCCCGACATAGCGAAGATGCCACGGCTCATACTTGTAGCCGGTCACCGCTTCCTTCCCTTTCGGATAGCGGATGATAAACCCGTATTCGTGCGCGTGGGCGGCGACCCACTGTCCTTCTTTTGTCGCCCCGAACGCCTCGGTCAGCTGGCAGCCGATCGACCGGCTGCTAATGTCGACTGCAAGCCCCGTCTGGTGTTCGCTTTGTCCCGGGTGGGCGACGGCCTGGACGGCTTTTTTCTCCCCTTTTTGCCGCACCTCCTCCGCAAAAATCGCCTTCTGCCGCTCATACGACCGGTAAGCGGACACCGCGACAAGCTCGATGCCATCGCGGCGGGCGGCGGCAAACATTTCTTCGAGCGCGGCGGCCGCCTCGGCCCGCATACGCCGCTTTTCTGCATTCGGGTCGGCAAACGAAAACGGCACGCGCGGCACAACCAAATCGGCCGGCTTGTAACCGGACGGAAGCGACTGCTCTTTATTGACGAGCACCAAAATGTTGTCCGGATTCATAATGACCTTTTGGCCGTTTCGCACCTCGATGACGTTCCAATATTTCGCTTCAAGCTGCAAATCCGGGTCAACCGGCCGGTTGAGTTCCTCTCGTTCATGAACGCTGGGCGGCGCCGTATGTTCCGCCGGCTGCCCGGGCGAGCCGGCCGCGCCGCCGTCACCGCTTCCTCCCGTTTGGCAGCCAACGAGCAACAGGCACATAAGCGCCGCCGTTTGCCAACGCTGATTCATTCATCTTCCCCTTTTCTGTTTCCCGGGGCGCACCGAACAGCCGCCGCATCATCAGCTGCTGCGAACCGCCGCTTCGAGCGCCACCTCGATCATTTCGTTAAACGTCGTTTGCCGTTCTTCGGCTGTCGTCTCCTCGCCGGTTAAAATATGGTCGCTGACCGTCAGCACCGACAGCGCCCGGCAGCCGAATTTGGCCGCCAACGTATAGAGCGCCGCCGTTTCCATCTCGACGGCCAATACGCCGTAGCGCGCCCACGTTTCCCAGTTTGGTTCGTCGTTGTAAAACATGTCGGCGGTAAAGACGTTGCCGACTTTGAGCGCCAATCCTTTTTCCGTTCCAACGTCGTATGCCGTCCGCAGCAAGTGGAAATCCGCCGTCGGCGCATAATCGCGGCCGCGGAAAATGAGACGGTTCATGTTGGAATCGGTGGATGCGCCGATCGCCAAAATGACGTCACGCACGCGCACATCCGGTTGAATGGCGCCGCATGTTCCGACGCGGATGAGCGTCTTTACTCCATAGCTTTGGATCAATTCGTTGACATAAATCGAAATGGACGGCACTCCCATCCCCGTCCCTTGGACGGAGACGCGATGCCCTTTGTATGTCCCCGTAAATCCGAACATGCCGCGCACTTCATTGTAGCACACCGCCCCTTCCAAAAACGTCTCGGCAATGTATTTGGCGCGCAGCGGGTCGCCCGGCAGCAAAATGCGTTCGGCGATGTCCCCTTGTTTGGCTCCGATATGTACGCTCAAACTCGATTCCTCCTTATGACTTCGAACGGTTATGGTTCGGCCATGCCCTTGTTTATCATATCATATGTTTGCGGAAAATGGCAGTCTTGCCTCGAGTAGCTTGAGCGAAAGGCGGGCATACTATTCGTGCCCACACGGCGGGAAAGGAGGAAAGACGGTGAAAAAGAAACTTGAGCAGGCGGTGGAGTACGCCAACAAAACGAATCCATCCTCAAAAGCGAACAACCAGCCGTCAACGTCCAAAAAAGAAAAAACAAAATTTTAAGGGAGAGCTGCTCTCCCTTTTTAAGACGTTTTCGAACGATAATCGTCGCGATAGCGGCGCGCAAGATACCTTTCGTTGATATACAGCACCTTTTTGTCTTTGCTGCGCGTATATTTTTTCTCGCGCCCGCGCCGCCTGGCGAGCAGCCAGCAGGCGAACAAATAAAGCGGCAGGACAAGCTGCGTTGTTCCGGCAAATACATACCAAAATCCATCGATGTCGGCCAAATCACGCAAGTAGACGCCGATGCCGCTCAGCCGATAATAGGCAACCGCAACAATGGCCGCAATGATGACGATATTGGCCGCATGGAGAACAGGAACGTTTCTCCAGCGAAACAAAACGCGCTCCACCTGCTCTTTGAGCCAAAGCGACGCGGCGATCGAGACGACGCACAGCAACAGCGCCAGCGCCAATGCGGCCATATTCCGTCCCCCTCCCAGTTCCCTTCAGTCTCCGCTCCGCCCGCCCGGCGCCGCCTGCAAACATTTTCCGTCGATGAACCGCCCTTTTGCCGCATACACTAACGACAACGACAGTTCAAGGAGGGAAAACGATGGGCAAAAAGCATCGCAACCGCATCAACGGGCAGAAAAAGAACAACCATATTCCAAAAGAGGCGTTGATCGCCGAAGACGCAGCGCACGCCAAGGAATACTCGGCCGCCGGCGGCCGGAAAAACGGCCCGGGCCATCACGACAATCCCGAATCGTAACAAACCCGGAGAAACCCTTGTGCCGCACAAGGGTTTCTATTTCGATCAGGGCTCCGACGGCTCGACTTCGTCCCACGCCAGTGTGACGACTTTCGTATAGTCTCCGCGCTCAATTTCCTCTTCCGTCGCCTTTTCGTTCAACACTTCATCATCGTCAATTCCCGGCGCTACCGTCGGCGTGTCGCGCCGTTGTCTTTGCTCTTCCATCTGATCCGCCCCCTTTCCTTTCTTATCCGTTCCCTAAACGGCCGGGCTTTATTCGATGTTATTGCTATTATACCATCCCCAATCGGTTGAAGGCGACTGTATTTTTGAATATTCCGTCAACAGACAAGCTGGCGTTCCACCCGTTTCCAGCCATCCGGGCAGAGGCGGTAGTACGTCTGTCCTTTCCGCCCTTCGTCGATCAAGACAATATCGCCGGTCCCCATAAACCGGGCTTGGCAGTTTTTCGGCATCAAATCAGCCACGTTAAACATTCGGTACAAAATCGACAGCGCCTCATGATGATCGGCGGCCGTCACGGTCAACCGGCATACTTGACGGTATCCTTTCGTTTCCCCGAAGCGCGGCGTTTGGAAAATGACCGCCTCATACGCGCGTTTGGCCAGCCACACCTTTTTCTCCCATAAGCGAACCATTGTTTTCCTCTCCCTTCCCCCAATAAATCGAACGTTTGTATCTTATACTATTGGTGATCATGCTTGTCGAATCCTTCAGCAAACTAGCAAACCTTTTGTCGAAATAGCTCCGGTCTTTTGACAAAATTCGCCCGATGTGGAAAGGAGGGACAGCCGGATGCCGATTCGCCCGCTCACCGTGCTGCGCCGCCCGCTCGAATACGTTTACCGCTCATTTTTATACCGTCATCCCGTTCGCATTGCCGATGCTCGTTTGTTCTGCCGCCTTTCCGACCGCCTTTCCGTTTCAAGGTGCGAACGCCCGAGCGACGACGAGGCGGCGGCCGTTGCTATGATTCGGCAGAAAACGGCGGAGCATAACCTCAACAACATCACGCGCACAGCCGCCTATTTCACGTTTTTTGAACGCCACCCAGAAGTGACGAGCGGCATTTGGCCATGATGAAAGCGGCCGCCATCGCGGCGGCCGAGTAATTGTAAAAACGACGACGGTTACTCGTCGTCGACATCAATCTCTTCGTCGATAATGCATTTTTCCAGCAAATAGTCAAACGTAATATCCGCGAGCTCTTCCAGTTCCTCCTGCGTCGGCACAAAGCCGCGGCGGATGAGCTGTTGGTAAAAAAATTCGGCGATCTCCTCCGTATCAATAATCACTTCAATCTCCTTCACTCCATCTCGCCCCCCTTTGTAATGTTGTATGTCGCCGCCTTCCGTTTTATGTCAAAAATCATGTTGTACTACTTTTTCCGCTTCCTTCATACCATATGTACCAATAAAACAAAAAAATACGGAGGCGGAACAAAATGGACAAGCTGACGATTGCAGATAAAATAATGGAAAAAATTGTTAACAGAATGGCTGCGTTCGTCCTCTTCGCCGGCATTCCCTACTTTCTCTTTGTTCTTTGTCAGTTCCTATTATGGTAGTTTACAATCGTTTGCAACCGTTGAACAACCGTTTCCATCATTCGTTTGTATTGGTCATCGCCGAACCATTCATACAGCGCTTTGTAGTCATTGTACATATCAAGCAGGTCGTCAACCGACGGCCCACTCTTTTCGCCGCCGGCGGGCGGCAGCGCGATCAAGGCCTTCATCGGCGCGGCGATCACGATATCTTGCACGAGCGTGACGGACGTTTCGTCCCCATCGGCCAGCGGAATCATATCTTCGAGATGGACTTCAATTTCCCAGCCGTCCGTCAGCCGTTTCAATTCATAAATCGTCTCTTCCCATCCTTCCCCATAATAGCGGTAAATTTCTGTCCGCACTCCAACGACTTTGAACAATTGGCCGCCATAATCGCGGACGCGGACAATTTCGCCAAGGAAAAACGGCAGCTCAATTTCAATTTCTTCGGCAATCCACAAATCGCCGGTAAATTCAGACAACAACACGAGCGTCTGCTCAGCAAACAGGCTATGGCCATGGTTGATTTCGTACAAAAACGTGCCGTCTACTTGCTGAATATCGGTGACGGTTCCGACTGTTCCGTACAATGTATTGACGACGATATCGCCGACAGAAAATTTCGGGCGTTTCGGCGCGCTCATTGGCATCTCCCACCCTTGTTGAACAAATGGTTAGTATAGTATATGCATGCATACAAGGGTGGACACCTTTGCCAGCGCGGAAAAACGATTGAAAGCGCTGTCAATATTCGGAGCAAAACCCTCTTCCATGTTATGCTTCGTGTAAAAACTGCTCCCATAGTTCATCAAAGAGAACCATGCTTTCCAAATAATCGCCATGCACCTCCAAATACCCGCTGAGCTCCTCGTAGTCGGCCGATCCTTTTGGAAAGCTGTGGTCATCGTACGCCCCGTTCGCAAACCGGACGATTGGATCTTCTTCACACCCGTGGCGGAAGCGCAATAAGTAACGATAAAACGATCTTGCCATGTTTCCCCATCCTCTTCCTTTCTCTTTGTTGCTATTATAATGAGCTTTTTTCTGTTTGTGAAGCTTTTTTTGCCGCTTGTATTGCCATCGTACGCGCCACGTTCGCGTTTCATGCCAACCATCGGGCCGCTGTTTCCATAAAATCCCCGTCCTTCTAGAGGCCGTTTCCAATGACCGATCCCGGACTAGCCATATGAAAAAGGGCTGACCCAAAAGAGCGGTAATGCTCCTATCTGGGGCGACATAGAAAAATAGACCACCACGAAAAACCCGGTAAAACCGAGGATTTCAGAGGTGGTCTCTTTCACATACTTCGGTTACATTTCATCAAAAAGGGACTTTTGAGTCAGCCCCGTCAACCGTTACACCACCCCGGCGGGCGGTGCTGGGGCAAATTCAATTTCAAATCCGAGATCTTCAAGCATTTGATAATCGGCCGCCTTTTCCTGCCCGGCCGTCGTCAAATAGTCGCCGACAAAAATCGAGTTGGCGGCATACAGCCCGAGCGGCTGAAGGGAGCGCAAGTTCACTTCGCGTCCGCCGGCGATGCGGATTTCTTTCGTTGGATTCATATACCGGAACAGCGCCAACACTTTCAAGCAATAGCGCGGGTTTAGCTCGTTCGTGCCGGCCAGCGGCGTTCCGTCGATCGCATGCAAAAAGTTGACCGGAATGGAATCCGCGTCGAGCGCCCGCAGGCTGCGCGCCATCTCAACGACATCCCGCTTTGTTTCCTTCATGCCGACAATGACGCCGGAACACGGCGAAAGACCCGCTTCTTTCACCGTTTCCACCGTCCGCACCCGGTCGTCGTATGTATGGGACGTCGTAATGTTCGGGTGGTGCTGTTTTGACGTGTTAATATTATGGTTATAGCGGTCCACGCCCGCCTCCTTCAGCCGCGCCGCCTGCTCCGGCTTTAAGATCCCAAGGCAGGCGCACACTTTCAGCCCGAACCGCTCTTTAATTTCCTTGACCGCGGACACAACGGTGTCGATCTCTTTATCGCTCGGCCCCCGGCCGCTGGCGACGATGCAGTACGTCCCAATGCGCAAACGGTGTGCTTCTTCCGCGCCGCGCAACAACGTCTCTTTGTCGACCATTTTATACGTTTTCACCGGCGCCGTCGATACGGCGGACTGCGAACAGTAGCCGCAGTTTTCCGGACAGAGGCCGGATTTGGCGTTGATGATCATGTTCAGCTTCACTTTGTTTCCATAATAGGCGGAGCGAATCCGGTACGCCCCTTGCAGCAAAAGGAGCAACTCCTCATCCGGACAATCCAATATCGCCAATGCTTCCTCATCGGTCAGCTCGTGGCCTCCCAACACTTGCTCGGCCAACACCAGCCAGTTTGCCATCTCTCCTCTCCCCTTTCCATATCATTACATTTATCGTAACGGACCAGCCGCATATTTGTCAACTATATTTTCATTTCAGTTTACTTTTTAATCCGTCCCCAGGCAGACAGCAAAAAAACAGGCCCCCGTTTGAAGGGGCCTGCCCTCGGTTCCTCACCTAATGCGTCAATTTCTCGACGATGTCGCGGGCGATCCAGACGCCGCAGGCGCTCGCCTGCGCAAGGCCGCGCGTAATGCCGGCGCCGTCGCCGCCGACATACAGCCCGGCGATTTCGGTTTCAAAGCGGTCGTTCAGTTTCGGACGCGCCGAATAAAACTTCGCTTCCACCCCATAAAAGAGCGTATGCTCAGAGGCAAGCCCCGGAGTGACGTGGTTGAGCGCCTCCGTCATTTCGATCAAGCTTTTCATCGTGTTGTACGGCAAAACGAGGCCTAAATCGCCCGGCACCGCTTCTTTTAGCGTCGGTTCGATGAACCCTTCTTTGATCCGCTTTTCCGTCGATCGCCGTCCTTTTAAAATGTCGCCATATTTTTGCACGATGATGCCGCCGTTGGACAAGGCGTTCGCCAGCCGGGAAATTTCATGGGCGTATTCGTTCGGCTTGTCAAACGGATCGGAAAACTTATGTGAAACAAGAAGGGCAAAGTTCGTGTTGTTGCTGCCAAGTTTCGGGTCTTTGTAGGCGTGTCCGTTGGCGAGCATAATGCCGGAATGGTTTTCGACGACAACATGTCCGGACGGATTGCTGCAAAACGTCCGCACTTGCGTCCCGACCGACGTATTGAAAATAAACTTCCCCTCATACAAATGTTCGTTGATTTCCTGCATGACGATGTTCGATGTCTCGACGCGCACCCCAATGTCCACTTGGTTGTTGATCATCCGCAAGCGGCGTTTGCGCAGCACTTTGCTCAGCCAAACCGAGCCGTCGCGCCCCGGGGCGATGACGACTTTTTCCGCCGTCAGCGTTTCGCCGTTTTTCAGCACTACTCCTTTGACAACATGGCCGCTTTCCGTCCGCTCCGTCAAAATATCGTCCACTTCCGTCTGAAAGCGCATCGCAATCCGCTCGCGCAAATACTCAAAAATGCTTTTTAAAATTTCTAAGTTTTGCTCCGTGCCCAAATGGCGGACATAGGCGCGCAGCAGCTTCAGCCCGGCGGCATACGCGCGCCGCTCAATCTCTTTCACTTTGTCGGTCATCGGGTCGGTGATCGATGTCGTCGCCCCATGTTTTAAGTTGATCTCATCCACATAACGGATGAGGTCAAGCACGGTTGAGGCAGGCAAATAATCGGTCATCCAACCGCCGAATTCGCTCGTGATGTTGAATTTGCCATCCGAGTACGCTCCGGCCCCGCCGAACCCGTTCGTAATCGAACAGGCCGGCACGCAGCCGGCATAGTCTTTTTTGCCGGCCGGCGGCGGGCATTTCTCAATTTTTTTCTGCAAAATCGGACAGTTGCGCCGGTATATATCATGCCCTTTATCAATCAAAAGCACGTTCGCTCCAGGCAGTTTCAGCGTCAGTTCGTAACAGGTGAAAATGCCAGCCGGCCCGGCGCCGACCACGATGACATCGTAATGGTTGTTCATTGCGCCATCCCCCACTTTTCGTATTCCACTTGGAAAGTATACGGAATACGAGGCGGTTCGTCAAGGTAAAATACGAACTTTTTTACCGTTTGCACTTATAAATGTTCGAGATTTTAAAAGCGTTGTCGGCAAAAAGAAAAACTGGTATGGTAGGAAAGGAGCAGCTTCCCGCTTGTTTCCGTCGATCGAAGTGGGGAGCTCCGCGCCAAAGAGAATGAAGGAAAGGGGAGCAAACGGATGCGCTTTTTGGCCAAAAATTTCCTAAACGGCATGTTGACGATCGTGCCGATTTTCGTAGCGGTCTATGTGTGCTACAAAGTATTCACCGTTTTGGACGGATTGCTCGGTCAATACGTCCGCCCGCACCTGGACGGCCGCTACGTCCCCGGCCTTGGTTTGCTCGCAACGGTTGCGCTCATCACGGTCTGCGGCTGGCTGTCGACGCAATACGTGAGCGGCCGCCTCATTCGACTGATCGACCGGTTGCTTGAAAGCATTCCCTTCATGAAAACCGTTTATTCGGTCGCCAAAGATACGATCGCCTCTTTGATCGGGGAAAAACGGTCGTTTTCCAAAGTCGTGCTCGTCACGCTGCCGGAAAGCGGCTGGAAATGCCTCGGCTTCATTACGATGGATGACGTCGGCGCCTGGCACGATCCGCTGGCCGATTATGTGGCCGTCTATGTTCCGCAGACGTTTCAAGTTGCGGGGCTGACGCTCCTCGTTCCAAAAGAACAAGTTGAAGTCATCGACATGGCGCCGGAAGAGGCGATGAAGTTTATCCTCTCCGGCGGAGTGGCGGCAAGAACGCAAAAACGGCTGCCCGAACAATAGGGCAGCCGTTGTTCCGCCGGCCGTCAAAAGTATCGCTTTTTCCAAAAGATGTACGCCGTCGCCGCTGACAGTGAACCGGCGAGCGCCATCGCGATCAAAAAGGCGTACGGAGAGTGTTGGTACGGAATCGGTACGTTCATACCGTAGAAGCTCGCCACCATCGTCGGCAGCGAAATGACGATCGTAATGGCGGTCAAAAACTTCATCACAATGTTTAAGTTGTTCGAGATGACCGAAGCGAACGCATCCATCATGCCGCTTAAAATGCTGCTGTATACTTCAGCCATTTCAATCGCCTGCTTGTTTTCAATAATGACGTCTTGCAGCAAATCTTGGTCATCTTCGTACATGCGCAAATAGTTGAGGCGCATAAGCCGCTCCATGACGATGTTGTTCGCCTTGAGCGACGTCATAAAGTAGACTAAGCTTTTTTCCATGCTAAGGAGCGAAAACAGCTCTTTGTTTTTCATCGACTGGTGCAGCTCTTTTTCAATTTCGCTCGTCCGCCGGTTGATTTGCTTCAAGTAGCGCAAATAATACGTGGAAATCATGTACAGCATTTGCAACGCAAACCGCGTCTTCATAAACGTGTAAAAGTTTTTGATTTTGTTTTTGGAGAATTCTTCAAAAATCGGATTCTCCTGCAAACAAACCGTAATAAAACACGTGTTCGTAATGATCATGCCGATCGGAATCGTCTCGTAAATCGGGCCGTCCACTTCATCATGGGCGACAATCGGAATGTCGACGATAATGAGCACATGGTTGTCTTCCTTTTCGACGCGCGACCGCTCCTCATCATCCAACGCGTCTTTGATCGAATCGATCGGAATGTCCAAATGGTGGGCGATGTAGCGAATTTCGTCCTCGGTCGGAGCGACGAGATTGATCCAGCAGCCGTTTTCGATCCGGTCAATTTCGCGCATTTTGCCGCTCGCATCGGACAAATACATTTTCATCATCTGGCATCCTTCCTCCTTTTCATGCGAGGAAGGCGGCGCCTCTTCCTTTCCGTCCGGAGCCCGTTTTCGTATAATGAGCAGCGGGCGGAAAAAGGAACAGGCCGCGTTCCCCGCTATATTCCGGTTCCGGTTCGTTCGGGCTCGAACTACTCATATACGAAAACGCCACTCCTTTCGAAAAAGATGTCCCTCAAGTAATGATAACGCGGACCGGCCTGTTTGTATAGTAGTTGCCATGAAAAAAAGCAGCCTACTGGCTACTTTATTCAAGAAAGCGGCGCCATGTTCAACCATTGCCTGCCGCGGCCCGTTATTCGCTTGACGGCGTCGTGTTGAAAAAGTCAGGCGATTGTTTGTCTGTTTGCCGGCGGTCCGAACGGTGCGGTTGTGGTTTGCCCGTTTTTCCCATCACGCCATCCGATTCGTAGCTGAGCGGGAACATCCGTTTTTTGCCCACCGTCCTCACCCCCTTTGCCTTTACTGTTTGCCGCCAGCCGCCATTTTACTCAAGCTGCTCCGGAGGAGGACGACGCCACTTTGTGGAAACGCTTTGTCCTGAAATTGTCAGCCAATGTTCACACAATCATTTTACCGGCTGTTTTCCATTCGCTTATAATATACAAGTGAGGAGGGGAAGCCATGAACATCATCATTACCAAAAAAGCGTTTGATTGGTACAAGCGGGAGCTCGGGCTGAAGCCAGGCGATGCGATCCGCTTTTTCGCCCGCTACGGGGGATGCAGCACCGTGCAAAAAGGGTTTTCGCTCGGCATGGCGAAAGACGAGCCGGCAGGAGAGCCAGCGGCGCAGACAACGGTTGACGGCGTGACGTTTTTTGTCGAAGACAGCGACCAATGGTATTTTGACGGCCGCGATTTGACGGTTGATTTGGACGAAAAAAGCGGCGAACCGGTGTTTTTGCTCCATTAACCAGCGAAAAAAGCTAGCCGTGACGCTAGCTTTTTCGAATAATGGCGATCGTGCAGCGGGAAATGGAAACAAGCCGCCCTTGTTCATCGGTGATGCGCACATCCCAAACCATCGTTGTCCGGCCGCGGTGCAGCACCGTTCCCGTCGCTGTCACCGTCCCGCTGCGGACGGGGCGGACATGGTTGGCGTTAATTTCCAGGCCGACGACTTGTTCCGTCTTCGAATCAACCAGCACGTACGACCCGATGCTCGCCACCGTCTCAGCCAAGGCAACCGACGCTCCGCCGTGCAACAGCCCGGCCGGCTGATGCGTGCGATGGTCGACCGGCATCGTCGCCACGACGCGCCCTTCGCCAAGCTCGATGATATCGATGCCGAGCGTCTCGATTAACGTATGTTTCGCCATTTCTTTTACAGCAGCCAAATCGATCATGACTCCTTCTTCCCCCGTTTCGTGAATCGTTCCAGCTCATGAAGCCGGCCTTCTTGCCGCAAAATGCGCACCTGCGTCTCCCCAAGCAAATCGAAATGCGGAAACTCGTTGCGCCGGTCCATCCACTCTTCCTTCAGCCCGTATTGCCTCCCCCAGGCGGCAAGTTTTTCGACATCGGCGCAGCCGACTTTCGTCACCGTCGTGCAGTGCGGAAACCGTTCATCATGCCAATAATGGGTCAAAAAGGCGATTTCGCCGCGCTTCACTTTTTCTTTCCATGCCGCAAGCTCCTGCCGGCGAATGCCAAACGCCATCGCACCGCTCCCCTTTATCGTTTCGCCCGCTCATACGCTTCATGCCACTCGGGAAAATATTTGCGGATGACGATCGGCCGAAACGTATCGCGCTTGACGCAAACGTGCTGCGATTTGCCGGTCACGGCCACCTCGCCGTCCGGGGCAACAATTTCGTAGCCGTACGTGACGCGGATGCCGTCGTAAGCGTCAATCCATGTGCGGACGGTCGCCGTTTCCCCATAACGAAGCGGCTTTTTGTACGACACTTGCAAATCGACAACAGGCGAAATGATGCCTTCTTTCTCCATGTCGGCATAATGAAAGCCAAGCTGTTTGATCAATTCCGTACGCCCGACTTCCATCCAAACTAAATAGTTCGCGTGGTAGACGACGCCCATTTGGTCTGTTTCCGCATAACGCACTTCAATTTGTTTTTCTGCCACTTTCATGTTCGTTCTCCCTCCATTTTTTGCCGGGCTTCTCCTTTATGTTACCATTTGTCCGTCCGGCCGCTCAAGCGGCAACCCAAAAAACAAAGCCGCCCGCATCGGGGCAGCTTTGTCATGATTGGTAGCCGTGCTCCCGTGCAGCGGCTTCGTCTTTAATTTCCGCGCGCATGGCCGTGATCGCTTCTTCGCGGCGGCGGTTTTTCTCGCGAATTTTCTCCCGCTCTTCCGGGGAAGCAAACTGCATCGTTTCTTCGGCTTTTTCAATATTTTCAATGGTGTTTTGCACCATCTCTTGCAGCTTCTCAACATTGTCGCTGCGGTCATCCGGTTTCGGACGCGGCATATAGGCTTCCTCCTTTACAAGATTTTCCAGCTACTCACCCTTCGTTTGGATGACTTGAGCATGCTGGCCGGATTGATCTTGCATTTGTTTGCCTTTGTTTCCTCCAGCGGCGCGAGGCTGTGTTCCGATATGGTTGGGAACAAAATGTTTGCGGCTTCCTTTCGGATTGCTCATCATCTTCGCCTCCTCGCCATCTAGTCTGTCCGCCCGGAGGACCGCTATGCATGGGTTATTCTGCTTTCTTGAGCATCCGCTCTTCCAGCTTTTTCTCGATTTTCTCGAGCGCTTCCCGGTCGTTCAACAATTGCCGTTTGTTCTCGCTGATCAATTCTTGGAGAGTCATTTTGCGGGATCGTCTCATCGCTATCAACCTCCCCTCATTTATATTGTAATCTTATTCATGCCCAAAAAAGATAAAAATTATGACAACTTTTCGAAAAATAATGAACCATGAAAAAAAGCGCCTTCCGTCAAAACTGTTCGGTCAACGAAAGAGCGCTGTCTTCTTTTCGAGTTGCGCGGCGGTCACCGGGCCGATGATTTTTTGCCGGATGACGCCGTTTGGGTCGATGATATACGTCGTCGGAATCGTCTGGATTCGGTATCGGTGAAGCGCCTCGCCGCGCACATCCAAGGCGACGGGCAACGTCAGTTTTTTGTCTTTCGCAAATCGCTCCGCATTATCGAGCGTATCTTGCGTCGTCAAATGGACGGCAAGCAACATGACTTCGCGGCCGTACTGCTTGTAAAACGCCTCAAGCTCCGGCATTTCCTTTTTGCACGGCGGACACCACGACGTCCAAAAGTTGAGGACAACCGCTTTGCCGCGCAAATCAGACAGCCGGACGGCTTTGCCGCCAAGCGTCGGCAGCGTCAAATCAGGGGCCGTCTGGCCGATGCCCGGGCCGCTTTCTATTTCGTCTGTTTCCTGTTCGTTCCCGGCAGCCATCGCATTCCAAAGACCATAGCCGGCAACGGCCAAAAACAATAGGACGACGAACCATTTCCGCACGCATTTCCCTCCCTGCCGGCCGGCGCCCTTTCTTCCATCCAGCGCCCTCCGCCGCTCTGTCCATCATTATAGCACATACGTTTGTGTTTGCCAACGTTGACGTCTAAGGACGAAAAAACGAGGGACGAGCCCTCGTCATTAACGGATGTTTTTATGGTCGTTTTTCAGTTTCTCGGCTTCCACCTCGGCGTACGAAGCAAACTCGCTCGTCCATTCATTGAAGCCGTTTTTCTTTTTGGCGTTGTTGTTCCGTTGGGCGTTGGCGTTGCCAAGTTTGGTCCGTCCCATGCACTCGCCTCCTTTTTGTTTCAACGGTTCACACATAGTATGCGCTGCCGGAGAAAAACGATGCGCGAAACAATTTCGAAACTAGGCGTCCGAGGACGGGTGGTCCGTTTCAACCGGATGATCGGGATAGGAAATCCAGTCGCTGAAGCTGCCGACATACAGTCGGACGTTGCGGTAGCCGGCTTCTTTTAGGGCGAGCACGTTTGGACAAGCGGTGACGCCGGAGCCGCAATAGACGATAATGGAGGCTTCGCGGTCAAGGCCGGCGAACCGGTCCGCTTGTTCAGCCGCGCTTTTCCAGTAGCCGCCTTCCGTCACCCCGTCTTTCCAAAATCGGTGCACCGCCCCGGGAATGCGGCCGGCCCGGCGGTCGATCGGCTCCTCCAACCCGGCATACCGCTTCCACTCGCGGGAATCAATGAGCACCGCTGCACGGTCGCGAACGGCGGCTCGCACATCCTCGACCGTCGCGAGCCATGATCGGTCCGGACGCGGCTGAAACCGCCGCGGCGGCACAGCTGAAATGGCGCGCGTCACCGGATTTCCTTTTCGTTTCCATTCGCTGTAGTTGCCATCCAACACGTATGCGCGCGCATGGCCGAAATACCGGAGCAGCCACCAACAGCGCGCGGCCATGGCCCCGTCTTGGTCATCGTAGGCGATGACCGTCGTCGTGTCGTCAATGCCGGCCCGGCTAAACACGTCCGCCGCTTGGGCGGCTGATGGAAGCGGATGGCGGCCTCCGTGCTCTCCGACCGGGCCCGACAAGTCGCGCTCTAAGTCCATATACACCGCTCCGGGAATATGGTCTTCCCGGTAAAGAGACGCCCCTTTAGCCGGATCGCCAAGCCAAAACCGGCAATCAACAATGCGGATGGTTTCATCGGACAAATGCGCCAACAGCCATTCGTGGGAAACGAGAGACGCCATTGTTTCTCCCCCCTCTTTCGTTTTCATCAGCCCGGCCTGCTTACAGGCCGGCAGCCGGGCAGCCAATGCCAACGCTTTGGCTGTGTGCGTTACTTCTCTTCAAGCCGGCGCACGTAGTCGCGCACCATCTCTGGCGTTACATAGCGGCGCGCCGGCACGAGGCCGCCGGCGGCCAGCTCGTTCATTGGTTTCGTCACTTCATTGATCGCCTCGACCGTAAACGGCTCGCCGCGGCGGCACCGTTCAACCGCCTCATCGATGCGCCGCTCGCGCTCGAGCTCAAGGGCGGCAAACCGCTTTAAGATGGCGTGCTGTTTGTTGACATGGGCGGTGATGGCGTGATGTACTTCGCTCAATGGGATTCTTCCTTTCCTTCTTCTTTTTCCATCAAACGCCGGACGTTCGGTTTTGGCGTCCAGCAGTTGAACCGATAGTTTGGCTTCGTCTCATAGCCGAGCCGGCGGCAATACGTATACAGCCTGCCGTCCCGTTTTTCAATGCCGTAATGAACGCATGTCGCACAGGCGTGAAACCGGCTCATCGGCGCGCCCCCTTGCCCTCTTCCGGCAAAAGGCGGCCAAGCGCCGCTTCAATCCGACTGAGCGCCTCATGGTCGGCCGCCTCCGCAAGCGCCGCCATTAAGCCGTCCATATAGCTGTCGACTTGATCGGCGAGCGCGGCCGACAGCGCAGCAATCGCCGCCTCGTATTGCCCGGCGTACGCATCAAGCAGCCGCTCTTTTTGTTCGGCTAAATAGCGGCCGACCGGTTCGGCGAGCGCCGCTTCGATTTCTTCCTTCATCCGCCGTTTTTCATCACGTTCAAAAAACGACTTCGCGTTTTTATATAACGAAAGCGCCTTGTGAAACCGCGCCCGGTCGACATCGCCAAGAGCGTCGACAAACTCCGGCGCCGAGAAGGCGAACGCCTCCGGCGGCGTGAGCGCGAGCGCTTCGTCAAACCGGCGGAGCTCGCCGCAAAGGCGATGAAACTGTTCGGCGAGCCGCTTGTGCAAAAACGATTCGATGCGCAGGCTCGTCGCCCGCAGCTCTTGCGCCAAATCAAAGCCGACCGATGCGAGCAGTTCGTCGAGGCAACGCTCGAGCGCCCGACGCGCCGGGCCTTGGTCGTCGCGGAGCACCGCCGGATTGAACGCCTCTTTGAACGTATCGTTCAAGCGGAAGAAGACGCGCTGTTTCACGTAATACAAAAGCTCGTCGGCTTCTTGGCTGAGCGCCTGGCGGCCGTAGGCGTCGCCGGCGGCGGCGAGCACGGCGTGCATCTGTGCACGCGCCGCTTCAAGCGATTGGCGTTTCGCCGCTTTTTCCGCCTCGCTCTGCCCGGCCGCCCGCGCGTATTCCGCCGCCGCCTGCCGCGCCCGCCCAAGCTCGGCATAAGCGCTTTGGACGGCCACCTCCGCAAGCTCTTCTGTCAAAAAGCGGAAAAAGTCCGCTTCAAAGGCGGGCAGGCCGGAGTCTGTCAAGGTGCCGCACGGCCCGGGGTTCGTCCCCGTTTTTTCCGCCAGCGCCAGGCGGCTTGAGAGCGCATAAAGGCGCGGGAAGCGGATGCCAAAGCGAGCGAGTTCGCCATTCATATAGGAAACGACCGCATCAAGCTCCTCTTTCGACTGGGCCAAATCAGCCGCATTGATGATGAAAAACATTTTATCAAGCGAAAACGCATCTTTGACGCGCCCGAGCTGCAGCAAAAACTCCCGGTCTGCCTTCGAGAACGCGTGGTTGTAATACGTGACAAACAGCAGCGCATCGGCGTGCTTCATATAATGGAACGCCACCCCGGTATGGCGGGCGTTTAATGAATCGACGCCCGGCGTATCGACAAGCGTCACCCCTTGGCGGGTGAGCGGGCAATCGGCATACAACACGACTTCATCAAGGAAACACGACACCGCCTCATCGGCGACATATGCCTCAAGCTCCGCAAATCCGATCGACAGCCTCGTCCCGAACCGGTTTTTCATCCGCTCATATCCGGCGGCGGCAGCCGCCAAAAAGGCGAGATGCGGCTTTTGCGCCGGACGCTCAGCCCCGGATTCGGCAAGGCGGGCGCAATGGCGGAGCGCTTCATCCCACGACTTCGCCTCGCAGCCGAACTGGCGAAGCGAGGCTTGCACATCAGCCCATATTTGCGCCTCGTCCTTCACTTTGACAACCGCCGTTCCGTGCGGATGCTCCCGGTCGGGCGGAGCGATTTTGCTGATGGCGGCCGTCGTCGGGTTCGGCGAAGACGGCAAAAGCGGCTCCCCAAGCAAGGCGTTGGCCAGCGACGATTTGCCGGCGCTGAAGGCGCCGAACAACGCGACCGTAAAGGCCCGCTCGCGAAGCCGGCGCGCCTTGTCGCGCAACGGGCCGACGAACCGGCGCAACAAATCGGTCCGCTCGAGCCAGGCGGCCGCCTCCTCGAGCCGATCAGCCGCCTCATCGCTCCGTTGCTTTCCACTCGCCGCCAAAGCGCGCCGCCCGTCCGCGCTCTCTTCTGCCGCTCCTTCCACCGCTTCCCGACTGAGCGCTTGCTCTTGGGCGGCGGGATGATTCACAGCCGGTTCCGTTGTTGCTGGCCGCTCTGCCGCTTGCGCATGGCGCACTTTCTGGAAATGAGGCGGCGCCGTCAGCGCAGCGAGGCGCTCTTCATCGAGCACAACCTCATCGCCCGAAGCGGCAATCAACCGCTCGAGCGCGCGTTGGCGCTCCTCCTCTTCCGCTTTCAAGCCGGCAAGGCGGGCGATGAGCTCCGCTTTTTCGCGTGCTGCCGAAAGCCGGCCTTCTAGCGCTTTCGCTTGAGCAGCCGCCCGCTCGGCAATTTGCGCCGCGAGCCCGGCAAACAAGGCGAGCGCCGCGTCGCGGTATCGTTTTTTCAGCGCCATCGCCACCTCATCCGTATAGTTTAATAGCGCCGCACCGCTTGCTTCCGCCCCCTGCCTGACAAGGCTTGAAAGCAGCGTCTGATCCCAATCCGCCGTCCATTGCTGGCACTGGCCGAGCCAGGCGCCGTCGGCGTGCCACTCGTTCCCGAACCGGAGAAGAAGCTGGCGGACATGCCACTCGATTTGCGCCGCCGCCTGCGCTTTGACGCTTTCGTAAAACGCCTCAAGCCGCCGCTCGCGTTCTTGCTCCGTTTTGGTCTTTGCAAACAGCAGGCCCACTTTGAAATTCGGCTGCATCGCCTGCAAGTACGCTTCCGCCCGCTCCCTCGTCTCAAACGGCATTAAATAGGCATTTTGCAGCACGCGGTCAAGCTCAGCGCGAAACGCTTCCTCCGCCCGCGCCCGCGCCGTTTGCCAATCAGCAAGCTCAGCTTCCAAGCGCCCGAGCTCCTGCATGGCCTCGGCTTCACTGCCAGCCCCGCCAAGCGCCTCGAGGCGCGCTTTAAACTCCTGCTCAAGCAGCTCATGCCGCGCGCGAAGCTGTTCAAGATGGCGGGCGGCAATCCGCCTCAATCCCGCTTCTGCGCCGCGAAGAAGCCATTCGTCTTTGTCAGCAACCAAGCGGCGCAAACAAGCCGTCAACTCCTGCCACTCATTCTCTGGATGGGCTGGGTCTTTTAATGATAGGAAAAACAAGCGGGCCGCTTCGACCCCCCAACGCCGGAACGCCTCGGCCGCCGAAGCGCGAAACGCCGCAAACGGCAGTTCGTCCTCGCGATGTTTGTCGATTTGGTTCACCACTAAATACACGATTTTTCCTTCATCTGTTAATTGTTTCGTAAATTGAAAGTTTAGCTCCGCCTGTACATGGTTGTAATCCATGACATAAAAGACGACGTCCGCCAAATGAAGCGCCGACTCGGTGGCCAGCCGGTGGGCGTCATCGGTCGAATCGATGCCCGGCGTGTCCAAGATGGCTACTCCCGGGGGGATGGCGCCCGTTTCGCGGCTGATTTCGATCCACTCAATCGTCTCCCCGTCCCGGCATTGGGCGCGGATCAGCTCCGGATCGTACGGCGGCTCATATTCAACCGGCGGATCATCATGATAAAAGACGCGCACGCAGTCCGGACCGGCTTTCACTTTCACAAGATTGGCACTCGTCGGAATCGGACTCGACGGCAGCAGCGGCTCGCCGAGCAACGCGTTGATCAAACTTGATTTTCCGGCGGAAAAATGGCCGCAAAAGGCGATGACCAGCTCGCCGGCTGCCGTTTTTTCGATCAGCTGCTTCACTTTATCGGCATTTTCGTTGTCGCCGGCTTGCTGAAGCCGGTCGTGCATATTCATCATTTTCGCCAGCCACGGCCGCAATGGCGGCCGCTCGATCACAATATTCCCCATGACCAAAACCCCTTTGTTTCCGTCAATGTCATTTACATTCATTTTACTGTATTTCGCCCCGTTTCCCAATAGGAAAACAAAAAAATCCCGCCGGTTCGTTCAGCGGGATGAATGTTTTTCCCCGGCCCACAGCCGGCGAGCCATTGGCGTCAATGGGACCGTTTCACAGCCGGCTGTCTTTGTTTTGCTTGCGCACTGCCGGAAACGCACGCCCGTTCTCCCCGCAGCGGCGGCACGAAGCGCGGCCGCAACCAAAAGGCCTCACGGTAATCGGTGAGCGCAGCCAACGCCCTCTCTTCTGTCGAGATGCGGACGGACAACATGAGAGCGTTTTAGGAGCGAAAACAAAAGAGCGGTCATATGCGCTTGAAACAACAGCGGCAGCAACGCAATCTCCAACGCGACAACGGCATAGTTCGGGTGGCGGATCCATCGATACGGCCCTTTTTTTACAACAGGGCGGTTGGGCACAATCAAAATTTTCGTATTCCAAAAGCGGCCGAGCGACAAAATCGTCCACACCCGCAGCCCTTGCACCGCTAAAAAAAGCGGGAACAAAAGCGGCCAACCCCGAGAGGGACGCGCGCCTTTTCGCAACGCCTCGAGAACGAGCGAGACGAGAAACGATACATGCATCAACAAGATCCAAGGATAATGGCGGCGGCCAAATTCTTGGGCTCCGAGCGCTTTTACATACCGTTCGTTCCGTTTCGCGAGGCGGAGCTCCACTAGGCGCATCAAGACGACAGCCCAAAACATAAACGCAAACCGCATCACCCTTCCCTCCATTGAAGCAGCACCATCTCCGCGCTAAAGCCCGGGCCAAGGGCGACAAGCAGGCCGTACCCGGGCGCGTGCGGATGCCGCTGTTGTCAAACGCTTGCAAAAGCCGCTCGACGCGCGCCATTCGCCCGGAAAACAGGCTGGAAACATGCTGCTTCACCTCGTCTTGGGCGGCCGTATACGGCATCGTGGCTGTGCCGACGGATAAAAGAACCGGCATACAAACACCTCGGTCTGTTCCTCTTTTTCTATTAGGATGCGCAACAGGCCGGTCAGTATACAGCGGAAAGTGCATGGGTGCACCCATTTTTTCAAGAACAGCTGATGGATCCTTTGGTTGTGGCATGCAAAAACAGGCGCGGACAAAGCCGGCCTGTTTTTTCCAGGAAAGCGGTTATAAGCGAGGATGTACATCGAGATGTTTGTTGGTTACTTCGCTTTGAGTGCGCGGATTTCGCTTTCATGCTCAAGCAAGTGCAAGGCGAGGGATTGAAGCACGAGCTCTTGCCGGGCTTGTCCGGCAATGACTTCATTGACTTTTTGTTGCGTTTCTGTGAGGGTTTGTTTCATTGCCGGAATTTCACGGAGCGTTTCTAACGTTTCCACGACAGCTTGGCGAATAAACGGCAATTCGGCAACGTCTTCCTTTGTCGCCATCGTTTGTTCCATGCGCCCAATCCGGCTGTCGAGCGCCGCAATGTCGTCTCTGTTAGCCGCCACGGTCTCTTCGAGTTGCCCGATGCGCCCATCCAGCGYTGCGACATCCTCTTTCGTTGCCATCGTCCGCTCGATGGTCCCGATGCGCTCATCCAGCGTTGCGACATCCTCTTTCGTTGCCATCGTCCGCTCGATGGT